>CAZZWY010000006.1:0-5260 GCA_964657785.1 uncultured Acetobacteraceae bacterium | reverse complement strand
CCCCGCTGGCCCCGCTGGCCCCGCCGGGTCGCAGGCCGTCCGCCGCCGGCACCGGTCGCCGCGCGCCCTTGCCGAGCCACAGGTAGAGCCCGCTGCCGAGCACGACGATCGTGACGGCATCGAGCACGGCCCAGAGCCACTGCAATGGCACACCGCCGTAGTCGCCGAAATGCAGCGGCTGCGACAGGAGCAGCGCGCTCAGGTACCACGGCGGCTCGCGGCTCGCGGTCACCCGGCCGGTGACGGCGTCGACCAGCACCGGCTTGAAGAGGCGAGCGGTGAGCGGCTCGTTGCCGCGCATGAAGATGCCGTAATGGTGCTCGCTGCTGAACGAGGTGCCGGGGAACGCGATGAAGCCGATCTTCAGACGCGGCTCCTGCGCGCGCGCCGACGCCACCGCCGCCTCCAGCGAGCCGAGGCGGGCGAGCGGCGGCAGGCCGCGGTAGGGCGCCACCATCGCCGCCATCTGGTCGCCGCGCCAGTACTGCACGACCAGGTCGGCCCAGGTGTTGACGATGCCGGTCGCACCGACCACGAAGGCCCAGGCGAGCGTCGCGATGCCGAGCAGGTTGTGCAGATCGAGCCACTTGACGCGCGCCGAGCGGTCGCGCCGCACCGTGCCGAAGCGCAGCCTTTTCATGAACGGGGCGTAGAGCACGACGCCCGAGACGATCGACGCGAGCAGCAGCAGCCCCATGACACCGAGGAAGAGCTTGCCCGCCAGGCCGGCGAAGAGCTCGACGTGAATCGTGTGGATCACGACCATCAGCCCCTGGTCGAGTTTCGGCTCGGCGAGCGGCGCGGCGCTGCGGGCATCGACGGCGACCTGCTTCAGACCGGTCGTCGAGGTCGGCGTGTCGCCGAGCGTCACGAACCAGATCCGGTCGTCGTCCGGCTCCCGCGAGACGAACATCGCTCGCTTGGCCGGAAAACGCTGCAGCGCGGCCTGCAGGACGCGGTCGAGATCGGCCCGCGGTGTGTCGGCCGGCAGGTCCGGCGCCTCGACCTCGGTGCCCAGCCAGTCACCGATCTGGTGGTGGAAGATAAGCGGCAGGCCGGTCAGGCAGAGCACCAGCATGAAGACGGTGCAGACGAGGCTCGTCCACTTGTGAATCCAGGACCAGCGCCGCAGCGACTTCGCGCTCAGCATGTCAGCGGCGGTCGGGGGGTGGTCAGAAGGAAACGGTGCCCGTGAGCACGAATGCCCGGGGGTCGCCCAGGACCAGGTACCCCGCCCCCGGGTAGCCGCCGGCCGACGCCCAGTAATTGCGATTCGCGAGGTTGTGGACACGCGCGCGCAACGTGACCTCCTGGCCACCGACGACCATCGCATAGCGCGCGCCGATGTCGAGGGTGGTCCACGACGGCAGCTGCTGCGTGTTCGCCGAATCGGCGTATTGCTTGCCGGTGTAGAGCACGAGCGACGTCAGCACCAGGCCGGGCACCGCCGGCACGTCCCATTCGGCACCGATGTTCGTCTGGAAGGTCGGCACGCCGATCGAGCGCTGACCGGTCGAATCGACTGTCGCCCTGGTGAAGCCGGCGCCGCCGAGCAATCGAACCCCGGGCATCGGCTCCCCGAAGACGGTCGCTTCCAGGCCGCGGTTGCTGACTCGATCGGTCTGCCCGAAGACGAGCGTCGCCGGGTTCACGGCGTAGGAGGGCTTGCGGGCGTCGTAGAGGCTCAACGAGCCGCCGAAGCGGCCGAGGTCGAGCTTGGCGCCGATCTCCGACTGCCTGGTCTGGTACGGCGCGAACACCGCGTCGGCGTTCACCACGGGCTTGGCGGGAAAGCCGAAGCTTCCCGGCGCGACGTCGCCTTTCACCAGGCCCTCGACATAGCTGCCGTACAGCGAGACCGCTTTCGATACCTTGTAGACGATGCCGGCCACCGGCGTGACCTTGCTCTTGTCGTAGCCGGTGTCCTTGAAGCGCTGGCTGCGCGCGCCGAGCGTCACCAGCAGGCTGTCCTGCAGCAAGGACACGGTGTCGGAAGCCGCGAAGCTCGAGGTCCTGGTGTCGGAGACCGTCACCCCGGCGCCGAAAGGCGACGTCGAGGGCGCCGGCGGGTCGATCGCGACCGGGTCGCTCAGCGTGCCGCTCGTCACGCCGGCGAAGTCGGCGAACTGGTAGGGCGCGTTCGACTTGCCGCGGTAGGTGGCCGCCGAGAACACCAGCGTGTGGCCGATGTCGCCGGTCGTCAACTTGCCGCGCACGCCGACCTCGCCGGTCGAGATGCGATCGGTGCGCGTGCCGTCGAAACGGAGGTAGTTGAGCGAGCCCGCCGCGTCGGTCACGGTGACCGTCGTGAGGTCGGTCGCTTCGTCGCCATGGCGCATGCCGTAGGCGCCCCACACCGTCCAGTCGCGCGCGACGTCGTATTCGGCACGCACCGTGCCGAAGGTGTCGCGCTCGTTCGAGTAGCTCCAGGGTTGACCGACGTTCCGGCGGGCGTCCGGCGCGCCCGGGATCGCGAGGCCGGACGCGATCGTGATGCTGGGTTGCGCGTCCTTGAGCTTCTGGTCCTGGAAGCCGAGATCGGCGGACACGCGCAGGTCGCCGGTGTGGAAGTCGAATCCGAGGGCGGCAAGCGTCAAGGTGCGCCTGGCATCGTCGACGGTCGTGTCGCCATCGCGGCGCACCAGGTTCAGGCGCAGGCCGGTGCTCTGGCCCGGCCCGAAGCGGCGCGCGACGTCGGCCGCGGCATAGCCCTGCCCGCCGCTGTCGACGCCGAGCGTGATCTCGTTGAGCGGCTCGTTGGGCGCCCGCTTCGGACTGACGTTGATCGCGCCACCCAGCCCGCTGCCGCCGGGCGCCGCGCCGTTGAGGAACGCGCTCGCGCCTCGCAGGACCTCGACGCGCTCGACGAGCTCGGCGGCGAGGTATTGGCGCGGCAGGAGGCCGTAGAGGCCGTTGTAGGCCATGTCGTCCGAAAACACGGGCAGGCCGCGCACGATGTAGGCCTGCTGGTAGTTGCCGAAGCCACGCGCCACCCGCACCGCGGGGTCGTTCAGCAGCACGTCCCCGATGCTCGCGGCCTGCTGGTTCTGGATCAGCGTCTGGGTGTAGTTGGTGATGCTGAACGGCGTCTCCATCATGTCCTGGCTTCCCAGGATGCCGACCCTCCCGCCACGCGCCACCTGGCCGCCGGCATAGGCGGGCTTCAGGCCCCCCGCCGAGGCGTCGGCGCTCGCCTTGACCGTCACGCCGGGGAGCGTCTGCACGCCCGACTCGGCGTCGCTCGCGGGCGCCTGGGCATGACTGCAGGTCGCAGCCAGCGCCATCAACGCCGAGGGCAAGGCGCCGGGGCGCAAGGTCACTGGAGGCATGCGAGGTCTCGCTGGTAGATGAGAATGATTCTTATCATAGTCGAGCGCTCGACGCGGCTTCGACGGCATCACCGCAGCAAGACGCATTCCGGGTCGAGGGGGGTGTCCCGAAGTGCGACCGTGCACGGCCCGACCCGCGGCACAATCCGCTGACCTGGTACGAGAACAAGATGCGCCGAGCGCCTGCCGACCCATGACCGCGCTCGTCCGACATCCCCTCCCATGCCGATGAATCCGCTCGCGCGCAGCGCTTCGAGGGCCGATGCCGGCCTCCTCGGCGATGGTCGGTGCGGCTGATGGCGAAGGGCGACGCCTCGGCCCTCGACGCCTCCCGGCCTGCGGAGCCCCGAGCGACGCCGCCCGACCTGCCGTCGATCGACAGGCTGCTGCGCTCGGCCTCGGGTGCCGCCCTCGTCGCCGAACACGGTCACACCCTCGTCGCCGGCGAGGCCCGTTCGCTGCTCGATGCGCTGCGGGCCGCCGTGATCGCCGGCTCGCTGCACCGCAGCGATCTGGCCCTCGACACCCTCGCCGCCACGCTCGCCGAGCGCGTCGGCGCGCGCCTCGCGCCTCACCTGCGCCGCGTCCTGAACCTGACCGGCACGGTGATCCACACCAACCTCGGCCGGGCGCTGCTGGCCGACGCGGCCCTCGCGCGGCTGCTGATGCTGATGACGGCGCCCATCAACCTCGAATACGACCTGGCCGCCGGGGGCCGGGGCGACCGCGACGAGAGCGTCGAGGCGCTGCTCTGCCGGCTCACCGGCGCCGAGGCCGCGACCGTCGTCAACAACAACGCCGCGGCCGTGCTGCTGACGGTGGCCGCGCTCGCGACCGGCCGGGAAGTCGTCGTCTCGCGCGGCGAGCTGGTCGAGATCGGCGGCACCTTCCGGATGCCCGACGTGATGGCGAGCGCCGGGGCAAAGCTGGTCGAGGTCGGCACGACCAACCGGACCCACCCGGCCGACTACGAACGCGCGATCAACGCTTGCACCGGGCTCGTGATGAAGGTCCACACCAGCAACTATGCCGTGCAGGGCTTCACCGCGGCGGTCGACGAAGCCCCGCTCGCCCGCATCGCCCACGCGCGCGGCGTGCCGCTCGCGACCGACCTCGGCAGCGGCTCGCTCGTCGACCTGGCGCAGTACGGCCTGCCGCGCGAGCCGCTGCCGCAGGAGATGATCGGCGCCGGCTGCGATGTCGTCACCTTCTCCGGCGACAAGCTGCTCGGCGGCCCGCAGGCCGGGCTGATCGTCGGCAGCCGGGAGGCCGTCGGCCGGATCCGGAAGTTCCCGCTGAAACGCGCGCTGCGGGTCGGCAAGCTGCCGCTCGCCGCGCTCGAAGCGACCTTGACGCTCTACCTGCGCCCCGAGCGGCTCGCCGCCGACCTGCCGACGCTGCGGCTGCTGACCCGCAGCGCGGACGCGATCCGCGGCATGGCGCGCGCGCTGCAGCCGGCGCTCGCGCAGGCCGTCGCGCCGGCGTTCACGGTCGAGGAGGTCGAGCTGCTCGGCCAGATCGGCTCCGGGTCGCTGCCGGTGGAACGGCTGCCTTCGGCCGGGCTCGCGCTCGCGGCGGTCGGCCGGCAGGGCAGCGGCCGCGCGCTCGACCGGCTCGAAACCGCCCTGCGCGGCCTGGCCGTGCCGGTCATCGGCCGCATCGCCGAAGGTCGGCTGCTGCTCGACCTGCGCTGCCTCGAGGACCCCACGACGTTCTCGGCGCAACTCCCCGACCTGCGACGCGCGCTCGGTCCCCCGTGAGCCGGACCCTGATCCGGCGCGACCTCACCCGGCGCCGAGGCGCGCGAGCGTGTCGCCGGTGAGGCGACAGATCCGCCACTCCGGCATGACGGTCGCGCCCATGCTTTCGTAGAAGCGGATCGCGTTCGCGTTCCAGTCGAGCACGCTCCACTCGAAGCGGCCGTAGTCACG
>CAZZWY010000005.1:0-25240 GCA_964657785.1 uncultured Acetobacteraceae bacterium | reverse complement strand
ACATCTACTACTCGATGTTCGGCTTCCAGCGCGTCGGCGACCTGATCTGGGCCGCCGCCGATCAACGCTCGCGCGGCTTCCTGCTGGGCGCGACCGCGGGCCGCACCACGCTCGGCGGCGAAGGCCTGCAGCACCAGGACGGCAGCAGCCTGCTGCAAGCCTCGACGGTTCCGAACTGCCGCGCCTACGACCCCTGCTTTGCCGGCGAATTCGCGGTGATCCTCGACCACGGCATGCGCCGCATGCTCGAGCAGCAGGAGGACGTTTTCTACTACGTCACCTTGATGAACGAGAACTACGCGCAACCCTCCTTGCCTGCGAGCGCCGCGGAGGACGTGATCAAGGGCCTGTACCGCTACGCCACGTCGGGTGCGGGCAGCGAGAGAAGACGAGTGCGGTTCGTCGGTTCCGGCACGATCCTGCGCGAAGCGATCGCCGCGGCCGAACTTCTCGCGGCCGAGTGGGGCTTCGAGGCCGAAGTCTGGAGCGCGACGAGCTTCAGCGAACTGGCCCGCGATGCCCGCGAGGTCGAGCGGTGGAATCGTCTCCATCCGCGAGAGCCCGTGCGGGTGAGTCACCTGCAGCGATGCCTGGGCGGCGATGCGCCCATCGTCGCCGTGAGCGACTACGTGCGCGCCTGGCCGCAACTCATCGCCGGCTACCTGCGCGCGCCCTTCACCGTGCTCGGCACCGATGGCTTCGGTCGCAGCGACACGCGCGCCGCCTTGCGCGGCTTCTTCGAAGTCGACCGCCACCAGATCCTGCTGGCGGCGCTGACCGGGCTGCGCGCGCAGGGACACGTCGACGCCGCGACCTGCGCGGAAGCGATCACGCGCTACGACATTCGCGTCGACCAGCCGCCGTCCTGGAGTTGCTGATTCCGGCGTTTCTGAAGTACACGTGCAGGCGAGCCTATCCCGCATCGGCGCGGCCGGCCCGCGGCTCGCGCGAAGCGCCGGCGGGCACCGCGCGGGGCCGTCGTTCCGAGCGCTTGGGCGGTGGCTGGCGCGCAGGCGAGCGCAGCGCCTGCAGCAGCGCACGCACCTCCTCGTCGGGCTCGACCGGGAGCTTGCGGTACTCGCTGCAGTCGCTCTTGCGCGTCATCAACCGGTGGTTGATGAGCTCGCGCCGCAAGGTCGCGTGGTCGCCGTAGAGGTGCCAGCCCTTCAAGATCCGGTTGACCTCCGCCTCGGTGTACACGCGGCGCGCATCGAAGCGCGTCCAGAGCACCCACATCGCGAGTCGCTGCACCGAGAGCTTCAGCGGCCAGCGTGCCAGGCGACCGACCGCGTCGAAATGCTCCAGGGCCTTTTTCGCATGCGGCGACAGGGTGGCCCTGACCGGCACCGATTCGGCGGCGGGTTCGGCCATCGCGGGGGCATCGAACCAGTCGTCGGTCGTGAGACGGGGTGGTCCGGCGGAAAGCACCGCCACCGTCTCGCTCGCCGCGGCTTGCATCGCCTGCAGATTGCGGAACCCCGCGCCGCGCGCGAGCAGGTTCATCATCTCCACATGCCCCAACAGGCGGCCATGGGTGATGTGGTGGTCCGCGAGCGACCGCTCGAGCAGGCGGGCAAGCGCGGAAAGATCGGGCGCCGAATACGGCATCGCAGTTCGAGTCATGTCGAAACCTCACGTGACCGCGTGTGCTCGAGGAACCTGCTCGGGAAAAGCAGAACCGGGGGTTGCCCTTGCCGGAAACGAGCTCACGCGATGGGTGAGTCTGAACCCGTACCGAAGCGTGTCGCTGATCCGAAGGACCAGGCAACGCGGCAGGTTTAGCGTCGCTGGAGGGCCAGCGTGGCAACGCCTTGGTGATCTGCCGACCGAGGGCCGATTGTATCCATGGGCTCGATGCAATCAACCGGGCCCTGAGGACATACCCTCGTCGGGCAAGACAGGCTGCCGGCACCACCGTCAGCGTCAGCCTGCTCGGCGACCATTTCGACGGACTTCACGACCAATGCGCCGCGGGCCGTTCCGACCGCCAACGGCGTCACCACGGCGTTCAGGGACGGCATCGGTAACGAGACCCATCCGATTCTCGGGGCGATTGCATCCCTCTTCGGACCGTTGCCCGACTTCACCGGTTCGGTCGACGATCTCTTTCTCACCAATGCCATCAAGTACTTCATCACCACCTGGGCGCAGCAATACCAGGCGTTCTCCGCTCGGCGCCGGCTCGTTCGATTTCCTCACCGCGCTGGAAAACTGGGTGGAGAAGGCGACAGCACCCGCCGACACCTTGCTCGCGTCGAAGCGGGATGCGAGCGGCAACGTCATTCTCACCCGCCCGATGTGCCGCTTCCCGACCTTCCCGCAATACGACGGCACCGGCCCTCGACCGCGGCCAGCAGCTTCTCCTGTACCGGCAGTGTTCAATAGGTGATGTGCGGTCCGGGCCTGTCAGTGCCCGGGCCGGCCGGACTTTTCGGCCGCAAGCCATTCCCGGGCATCGAGTCGGTAGGTGGTCAGCGGCTTCCCGTACCAGGTCTGAATCCCGCGATCCTGCATGCCCAGGCGCTTCATGACACTGGCCGACGCGGTGTTCCCGGGATCGCAGACGGCAAGGAGTTCGGCGGCATGATGGGTGTCGAACGCGAAGCCGGCGATGGCCCGCGCGGCCTCGATCGCAAGCCCCTGGTGCCAGCGATCGCGCCGCAGCCGCCAGCCGATTTCCAGCGGGCAGGCAGGATCCGGCATCAAGGTCGCCTCGCGGCGCAAATGCTGCAACGCACCCGCGCCGACGATCTCACCGCGGTCCCGGTCGATGAAGCTCCACCACGAGTACCCGACGTCGATCCAAAGGCGCTTCACCCGCTCGACGACCGCCACGGTTTCCTCCCGGGTCTCGGGGCGCCCGGACAGATAACGCATGACCTCGGCATCCGAGTTCATCGCGTTCAAGCCGTCCACGTGATCGTCTGCGAAGGGAACGAGGCTCAGTCGGGCGGTTGTCAGAATGGTCATGGCAACGAACCAGCAATAGTCTGGCGATCGACCCGTTCGACATGGCGTCCGGGGTGCACTGAAATGTTAGCGTCACGACATAACGAAATGGAAAAGCCGTGCCACAAGCCTCGCTGAGACGCGACATCGCCGTCAACGGCATCTCGCTGCAGATCACCGAGCAGGGCAGCGGCCCGCTGGTGCTGCTGTGCCATGGCTGGCCGGAGCTCGCGTACTCCTGGCGTCATCAGATCCCCGCGCTGGCTCACGCCGGTTACCGCGTCGTCGCGCCCGACATGCGAGGCTATGGCGGCAGTTCGGTGCCGCAGGACGTCGCGGCCTACGCAATCACCGACCTGGTCGGCGACATGGTGGCGCTGGTCGCCGCGCTCGGCGAGACGCGCGCCTGCATCGTCGGCCACGACTGGGGCGCGACCGTCGCCTGGAGCGCGGCGCTGATGCGTCCGGATCTGTTCGTCGCGGTGGCGGCGCTGAGCGTGCCGTATCGGCCGCGAAACCCGAAGGCGGCGCCGCTCACCGTGCTCCGGGATGCAGGGCTCGACGACTTCTACTGGTTCTATTTCAACCGCGAAGGCGCGGCCGAAGCGGAGTTCGAACGCGACGTCGAATCGGCGATCCGGAAGGTCCTGTTCAGCGGCTCGGGCGACGCCCCGGGCGACGACTCGTTTTCCCTGCGGGTGCCGAAGGACGCCGGCTTTCTCGACAGACTCGTCGATCCTCCGAAACTGCCCGCCTGGCTGAAGGCGGCCGACATCGCTGAATACGCGGCGTCGTTTCGAAAGACCGGCCTGCGCGGCGCATTCGGCTGGTATCGCAACATCGATCGCAATTGGACACTGACGGCGCCGTTCCAGGGCGCGAAGGTCTCGGTGCCGGCCCTGTTCATCGCCGGCACCCGCGACGCCGTCATCGCATCACCGATGGGAAAAGGCGCGCTCGAGACACTCGCCGACCACGTGCCGAAGCTGCGCGAGAAGGTGTTGATCGCCGGTGCCGGCCACTGGATCCAGCAGGAGCGACCGACGGACGTCAACGCGGCACTGCTTCGGTTTCTCGCGGCGGACTACCGCGCGCCGTGATGTCCGCCGTCCCGCCGAACCGCCACGGGCGCTCGCGCGCGAGGTCGCTGCCGGGAGGCGTGACGCCGGCGGGGCCGCATCGTCGACGCTTTGGTAAATCAGTGCGGCGAACGACGTGATCTGCTTGCCCGCCGTCCCGATTCATGGCACAAGCCCAACGTGCGATATGGCATTCATGAGGTGAACCAACCGTGTGCGATCTGAACGACCAGGAAGAGCTCAAGAAGTACACCCGCCGCGACTTCGGTGCGTTGGCGGCATCCGCCGGCCTGCTGACGGCGTTGCCCGGCGTGGCCAACGCCGTGGCCGTCGCCGAGCGCGAGGTGACCATCACCACGCCGGACGGCAACTGCGACGCCTATTTCGTCGCACCCACGTCCGGTGCCGCCCCCGGGGTGCTGGTCTGGCCCGACATCTTCGGCCTTCGCCCCGCCTTCCGGCAGATGGGCCGGCGGCTGGCCGAATCGGGCTACAGCGTGCTGGTGGTGAACCCCTTCTACCGGCAGAAAAAGGCGCCCACCGCCGCGCAGGGTGGCCAGACGCCCATCGCCGACGTGATGCCGCTGATGCAGGCCCTGACGCCGGCCATGCACCTGAGCGACGGCAAGGCCTTCGTGGCCTGGCTCGACGCTCAACCCGAGGTCGACAAAGTGCGCAAGCTGGGCACCACCGGCTACTGCATGGGCGGACCGATCGCGGTGCGCACCGCCTTCGTGGCCCCCGACCGCGTGGGCGCCGTCGGGACGTTCCATGGCGCGGCCATGGTGACCCCAGCGCCCGACAGCCCGCATCGGCTGGTCGCCCAGACGCAGGCGCGCTATCTGATCGCGGTGGCGCAGAACGACGATGCCAAGGAACCGGAAGCGAAGGCGACCCTGCGCGCGGCGTTCGACAGCGCGAAGCGGCCGGCCGAGGTGGAGGTTTACCCGGCGGCGCACGGCTGGTGCCCGCCGGATACGCAGGTCTACGACGCAACGCAGGCTGAACGGGCGTGGACGCGGTTGTTGGCGACGTTCGGCAAGGCGCTGGCTTGATGCAGTTCTGAAGCGCACCCTCCTGCGCTGCGTGGTTGCGCGAGGTCCTGCGTCGATCCGGGCCGACGCGCGAATCAGTCGAGTCCTCGCCGCCCAGCAGCTTCGCGCGGGGAAACGGTCCTGCAGGTCCCGCGTCAGCACATCGGGATCATCGCCGAGCGAAATCGCGCAGACCAATGCGCTTTGCGCGAGGAGGATCGCGCCCCAGGGGACCTCGCCCGACCGCGAAGCGCAGCTCGGTGTGGGCACTGCCGGCCTGGTCGCGCGTCGGCGTCATGCCCGGGCACCCTCGGTGCGTCGGCCTAGACGCGGCCGCGGCGTTGTGGAGCCGCCTCGGTCACGTCTGCTCGTCGATGACCAGCGGTTCAGTCTTTGCGGACTTGAATCAACGCGAGGATGTCGTGCGCGAACTGCGCTGTGCGGTTGAGCTCTCCTGCGGCAACGTCGTTGCTGGCGTCCCTTCTGTCACCATTCCCGACGACGGCATCGATTCCCGCCCATCGCTTCACCTGCTCTGGCGTTGCGCTCACATACGCCATCTTCCAGCCGGCAAACCGAGCGGATTGAATCTCGCCCTCCTGCAGGATCGTTACCTTTTCGTGGCGCAAGTCTCTGCCGATCTTGGCCATCAGCGCCTGCAACTCTGCCGTTGAACCTTCAAGGATCTGGAGGAATATGCCCTCGGCGTAGACCAGGGCGCCGGAGATGCCATGGATGCGATTGCTGTCTCTTGCCTGCTCGAGAAGCTCCTCCAGCTCTTCCGACTGCATGGGCATCGTCGCTTCCGAGGAGTAGATGATCTGGTAAGTCACGAAGGCGCCCTCGGGTTGAATCATGTCGGCGAGTGGCAAATCTAGCATCGAACCGGCGATCGCCCATGTTGGGCAAGTCAACAGACCTTCGACGCTCTGACATGCCGATTGATTCACGAGCTCAACTCGGGCGGCCCCGATCGGGTCTTTGCCCGCCGGCCACCTGTGCGGCAAGTCGACAAGCCGGCAGGCAGCTCGCCTCGACTTGATCCACCCCCGCCGGCGGGCGCGAGTGTCCCGAGATCGTCGAGACCACCGAGGCAAGTAAAAAAGCCCCAGGCAATGACGCATGAGGCTTTGGCACGTCCCGGGACCTTGGGAAGTTCGGGACAAGGGGTCCTGGTGGCCTGGGGCTCTACCGAAGGAAGTGCGCAAAGCCGCGCCAGTGCTGGATTTCCGGTGATCCCGCTGGGCCGGTTATCGCCGGTGTGTCGCAGCACAACGCCCGAACCGTGCGCTCTGCCTTCAGAAGCTTCGACGAACGGCGAACTCGTCGAGTGAGTGGCAGCCAGTCAGCATGGAACCGGCTCTGGCTATGCTTGGCGCATGCTGCAACAGCTCGGTACCACCATCAGCGTGCACACCAAGGGGCGCGGCCTCCACGAGATCACTGGCGATGTTCAAGGCTGGGTGGCGGCGAGCGGCTTCAACGATGGCTTGCTGACGGTGTTCGTGCGACACACCTCTGCAAGCCTGCTGATCCAAGAGAACGCCGACCCTGATGTGCGCGGTGACCTGGACCGTTTCTTCGCCCGGCTGGTGCCCGACGGCGATGCGCTGTTCCGCCACCAGGACGAGGGGCCTGACGACATGCCAGCGCACGTGCGCGCGGCGCTGACTGCCGTGCAGCTGTCCATTCCGCTGCAGCGCAGGCGGCTGGTGCTGGGCACCTGGCAGGGCATCTATCTGTGGGAGCATCGGACGCGCGCCCATCGGCGCGAGGTCGCATTGCATCTGCTGGGGGAGTGAATGGCCGACTCGTTGAACGACCTTGCCCGACAGCTCGAGCAGTTCGCTGCCGAACGCGATTGGCAGCAGTTCCATTCACCCAAGAACCTGGCCTCGGCCCTGGTGGTGGAAGCGGGCGAATTGCTGGAGCACTTCCAGTGGCTGACCGAAACCCAAAGCCGCGCCATGCCGCCCGAGAAGCTGGACGCGGTGGCCGGCGAAGTGGCCGACGTGCTGCTGTACCTCGTGCAGATGGCCACAGCGCTGGGCATCGACCCTGTGGCGGCCGCGCAAGCCAAGCTCAAGCTCAACGCGCGGCGCTACCCCGTCGACCGGGCGCGCGGCAACAGCAAGAAGCACAACGAACTGTGAGCGGCCCAGCCCAGTGATCATCTACCAGGCCAGCAAGCGCGAGTTCTTGCACCACGCGTTGCGCGACGATATCGAGCACGTCGTCACCCGCCACTACCGCAGCGCCACCGGCCATGGCGTCAGCCTTGCAGAAGTGCGGGCCTGGAAGCACTCGCTGCTGGAGATGGCCAAGGTGCTGGGCGATGAAGAGATCCCTGAAGACGCCGGCGTGGCCATCGAATACCAGCTACCGCAGAGCGCCAAACGCATCGACTTCGTGATCACCGGCGAGGACGCGGATGCGCGCAGCAAGGTCATCATCGTCGAGCTCAGGCAATGGTCTGCGTCACGCCGCAGCGAGAAGGACGCCACCCGTGTGGGCGCACCGCGGCGGTGGCGGGGCCGAGCGTGAAGGAACCCATCCATCGTACCAGGCGTGGTCCTACGCCGCCTACCTGGAGGACTTCAACACCGCGGTGCAGGACGGCGCGATGGCGCTGCACCCCTGCGCCTACCTGCACAACCACCCGCGCGACGGCGAGATCGACCACCCGCATTACCGCGAGCACCTGGAACGGGCGCCGCTGTTCCTCGAGAAGGAGCGCAGGAAACTGCAGGCCTTCATCCGCGAGCACGTGCGCTTTGGCGACGGCAAGGGCGCGCTGTACGCGATCGAGAACGGACGCATCCGGCCGTCGAAGATGCTGGCCGACAGCGTGGCCGGCCTGCGATCCGGTCGCTGACAGAGCCCGGCCTCTTCGTCGCCCAGGTGGTAGGCGAGTCCATGAACCGCCGCATTCCGAGCGGCACTTGGTGCCTGTTCCGAGCGAACCCGATCGGAACACGCCAGGGCAAGGTGGTGGTGGTTCAGCCCGCAGCATCGCGGACCCAGAGACCGGTGGGCGCTATACCGTCAAGCTGTACGCGAGCGCAAAGATGCCGGACGAGCATGACCGGGTGGCGACACGAGCGCATCAGGCTGCAGCCGGATTCCGACCGGCCTGAATTCGAAACGATCGAGTTTCTGGTGGGTGACGGCGATGACGGGTTGACCGTCGTCGCGGAGATGCTGATGGTGCTAAGTGCAGGTAGTGATGGAAGGGCGTTTTGAGGGCAGGTTACGCAAGTCGTCCAGTCCAGGTCGAAGCAATGACCGTCTTTCTGTGCGTCAAGCGTCGACGCCACACGGCAGCTTCAGACTGACCGCAGTGACCCACCGGGACGCCACGGCGTGCGCCAGCCCGGATGCGGGACGCCACCTATGATGTAGCGATGTTTGCACAAGCGCTGTTCATCCCGGAGAAGGGGCCGGCCGGGCTCCAGTATCTGGGTCAACACGGGATATCCGCTCGGTGCCTCATCGCCGTTCGCACGGTGCTGCAGTCGCTTCAGCCGGTCCGTCAGGCACTAATACTCACGTGCGAGAACGAGCACGCTTTCGTCTTCACCCTCGGCGAAGAGTTCGACGAACTAGTCGTCGTCAAAGCGGGCTTCGCGTCTGGCTACCCCGGCGAAGGTCCGCGGGCCTTCGCCGAAGCTCTTTACCTCCTTCGCGCGTTCGAAATCGAAATCGAAGAAGCGCTCGTTCCCCGCTCTTTGATGAAGCGGCTCGAAGCCTCGGCGCTTACCGTCGATGACCTGAAGCTCATTGATAAAGCCGGGGTTGTACGTCCGATGCGATGGTCCGACTACATTTATCCTTGGCGGACCAAACTTCCGCCACCCGGCAAGCGGCTCGCACGGTTCGCACAAGCGATTCCCTGGGTGCTTATTGAACCCAGAATCGAAGACCTCGCTCATCGCTTCTTTGAGAACGAGGACAACTGCATCTCGAAGGGTTTCCGGCGGCTTGAGGACAGCATTCGAACCCGCACGGGATTGCAAGATCACGGCGTGCGGCTGATTCAGCGGGCTTTTCTGCAGGACGAACCGCTACTGACATGGATGGTTCAAGATGCCGCGGAGCAAAAGGGGCGCGCACAGCTCTTCGTTGGCGCATTCATGGCGTACCGGAATCCGCGCGCCCATCGAGAGAGTGCATCAGCTACGGGCCACGAGCTTGCGGAGTTCCTACTACTCAATCACCTTTTCTTGCTTGAGGCAGACGCAGTTGACGCGAGGGCACCGTAGTCCCACCCTGCGAGCGCAAATATCTACTTGCTGCATGTCGCAGCTTGCGAATGCAGCTAGAGCGGTGGTCGGCTCCATGATTGGTCACCGGCGTCGCGTTTACACTGGTTGCCGTCGTTCGTGACTGACCCATCGAGCGACTGCGCTTGCGCAAAGCGGACTGCGAGCGGGCGTTTATTCTTATTAACCGCTTTGGCTCTGTGAGCGGACCAACCGGCCGAGACTACGCCATGTGATTACTTCAGTTGGCCGTTTGATTTGGGTTGCAGGTACCGCTTGAAGCTCTCGGCCAACCGCCCGCGCTCTTCTCCAAACCAGTCGATTTCATCGGCCAACCGCACCTCTTCCTCGTCGCGCGCTGTCTCGTCCCTTAGCATTCGTGCGCCGTAGATTCTGGCAACCAGGCGCTGAATTCTCCAGCCTCTGCGCACGTAGTCGTCACGAAGTTCTTCGATGTCCGGCATGTCGAGAAAAGGCAACAGCTGCGTCGCGCCTTCAAGCTGTGCCAGCCAGTGCACTAGTTGACGTTCGATCTGCTCCTCGGCCTCCATAGTGGCGCGTGTAATTACTTGGGAGCAAGATCTCCGAAATGTCTCCATGGCACCCAGCACAGCGGCGCGTTCCTGCCAGTAAAGATTCATGACTGCTATGTCGGCCTGCAACATGGCTGCTTCGGACTGACGCTGAGCGTCAATAGCCTGCTGCTTCGCGACCGCGGCCGACATCTGTGCTGACGATGCCTGCGAACGCGCCCATACCGCGGACAAAAAGCTTGCGATCAACGACAAAAGGGCGACCGCAGCCGACACGGCAGCAATTTTGTCGGAAATAGACCATTCAGCAGCGCTGGCGGACATGGTGGAAATAGCTGCATCACTCGCCACACTTATAGGTGCGGCGCTGGGCGCCGCAGCGGTCGCCCCTGGACCTGCGAACGCGCCACTCGCTGGAGTGGCGCATGTACCGACCGTGACTTGAAAGGCTAAGTTCAGCGCCACGCAGAGGCGAGCCGCTGCAAGTCGAGTAAAACCATTGACAGGCGTCAAAACGACGATTCCTCGGCGATTTACGAATGTCGAGCGCTTAGCCAGGACGAAGCCAATCATAGTTTCCATAGCAACACTTATCCGCTGAACGCGTTCGGCCATGCGATGTCTCGAGTCCTGTTGAACGCTGCCGGATGACGGCTCCTCATTCGGGATGCTACGCGGCCTTCCGATCAGCATCAGCAGGCTGCGCGCATTTGAATTTCAATGCAGCCGACAATGCATTCATGTCGCGATACCCGCGCAGCTTTCGGAAGCGCCACTATCGCTCAAGGCGCCGGACATACAGCGCAGCGTCATCTGCCCGTCCTTCCATCGCTTGACGTTGCGCGTGAAGTGAGCGACCCGGCCGTTCAGATTTTCAATCGGGTTGGTCGTGCGCAGCGTGCGGTACAGCGCGCCGGTAATGCCCATCGACTGCACGGTCAGCGTGCCTCGAGCCCCTCGCGCAGGCTGGCCGCGGCGCCCGGGTGCTGGGCATCGAGCGAGGCCGCCACGCGCTTAAGTTGGCGCCTGGCCAACGTGGCGTTGTCGCTGTCCCAAGCATCGCGCAGCGCGCGTCCGACGTTGGCCTGCAACTGCTCCGGCAGGCGCTCGATCACGTTGCGCCGCTTGTGCTCCCGGCAGCGCTGGGTGAGCGCCAGCGTGCCGAAGCACTCGACGATCGCCTTGCGCAACGTCTTGCCGCCGTCGATGACCCAGAGCCGCGCGCGGTCGGCCTCGAGGCCGCGCTCGATCAGGTCGCTCAACAGCAGTGCATCGAGCAATGATTTGGTTGGGGGCAAGCTGATCGGGCCTGGGCTGGCAAAGGTCGACCAGCTGCTGACGCTTACGATAGTGCCTACCACCTCGCTCGGCTGCGCACCCTGGCAGTTTTCCGTCCCCAGTGCGTGTAAGGGCCCAGCGGGGGCTCGAAGAACGCACCTTCACGCCCCGAGACCATCCTTCGGCTCAAAAAAGATGCCGCAAAAGATGGTTGCCTGCACGCGCAGTCGCAATGACAAAATTGATCCTTGTTGCGATGAAAGAGCGCGGGCTCATGAGCGGTACTTCAACGTCCTGTTAATTTAAAGATCAGCGATGCAACCAATTTCACCAGCCAGCAATTCACTCGCTGCTGCTTTGCAGGCACTGGACCCTACTGGCACAGATGGCTTTGAAGGCCTTGTCGCCAGGATGCTCTCTGATGTGACCGGCGTGTCGTTCCGGCCTGCGCGTTCTGGCTCGCAAAGAGGAAGAGACATCGACTCGGACCCTGCGTTGCCGTGGTTCGCGGTCGTGGAGTGCAAGCGGTACCGCGGCGACACTTCCTTGAGCGAGCGTGAGCTCGTTTCGGAGATTCATATCGCCACCAGCCAGGATCCTCAAATCGACATATGGATTCTGGCAACCAGCCGCAACGTGGACGCGAACGTTGCGCGCTGGCTGCAGGAGATGTCGCGTGAGCGTGGCATCGACCATCTGATTCTGCAGTGCGGCAGCGCGGGCGATCCCGGTGACCTCGACGTGCTGTGCGCGAGCGCGTCGGCGCGGGTTCTGAAAAGTTGCGCTCCCATACTGCCAAACGGCACATCCGAGCTGGAAACCTACCTATCTGCCGTTTGCTCCGGCGCGAACTTCTCGGCTCAGTTGCAAAGGATCCGCAGTGCGCTCGACGGCGGAACGGTCGGTCTCCCGACGTTTCGGAATCGCCTCAATGAGAAGCTCGGACAAGCCATGCGCAGTGAAGACGCCAGCGTCGGCCGCTTCGAACGCCGGCTCGACGTTGCAGGCGTGGGCGAGGTTCGCGACATCCTCAGGTTGGGTGTTCGGGCTCAACTGGATGCGTTCATGAACGCTTCACCGCAGCCCGCATCCAGCACGTTGTGCTTGGTGCACGGCGAGGAAGGCAACGGCAAGTCCTGGGCCGTCGCCAGTTGGGCGTATGACCGTATGGGCCGGGAGAACGCACCCGTGGTCTTCTGGTTCTCGGCGGGGGCCTGTACAAGCGAGAGTCCCATCCGTCAACTTGCGGACCACGCCACGGAAGCCCTCGCGAGCGGCCGAGAGATCAACTTCTTCGCCAAGCTTCAGCGTTGGATCGAGGGCGTGACCTCACGCCAGCAGCTATTGGTCGTGCTGGACGGAATTAACGAGCGCCAGGCGATCACCTTCTGGGCAAGGCACTTGGTACGGTCGATCGCCGACTTCAAGGGTCACGTCTCGATCATCGTCACCTGCAGGACGCAGACCTGGACGGACGAACTTGCCGAGCGTCTCTCGCTGCGGCCGCATTTGATCGAGGTGCTGCCATTTAACGACAACGAGTTCGCCGAGGCGCTGATCGGCATGGACCCCGCCGATGTCGAACGGCTGCGGCGCGTCGGCCCCTTGGTGCGCAAGCCGAGGTATCTGGCCACTGCCTTGGAGGTCGTGCGCGAGCTCCAGACAGGAGAGGATCTGACGGTCGAGCGCTTGTTCTACGAGGCGATGAGGGCGCGGGTAAGGACCCGAACGGACTATCCCCTGGGCGGAAGGGACTTCGAGGTACTCCTGCGCGATCTCGCACAGCGAGCTAGCGAAAATGTACGGTCGCAAGACGTGGTGTCCGGTCTATCGGGCACCGAATCGCACGGCGACATCCTCCGAGAGCTCGCATCTGGTGGAGTGCTTCGCCCGTGCCCTTCCGGTGGGTACCACATCGAGGAGCACTACCTTGTCGAAGGCATGGCCCTCCTCCTGGTCGACGTGCTGCGCAACAACACCGGCAGCATCGACCAGCTGCGACAGCGAGTTGCCAATTGGTTGAGCGATACCCACAGGTTTCCTCTCACGGCGAGGATCTGCGCGTCGGCATCGATCAGGGCTCTCATGGATCCCACAGTGCCGCGTGAGGCATCTTCTGCACTGGTGCTCGAGTTCATCGGCTGCACGAACCCCGATGCCGGTCGGCTTGACGGCGTGCTCATGCTCGCCGCGCGAAACGTCGATGTGCTGTGCGATGTATGCGAACGGCTCTGGGCTCAGCGAGGCGTCGATCACGCAGTCGAGCGCGAACTTCTCAAGGGACTTGTGGCAGCGGCCAGCAATTCTGATCGCCAAGAGGCAATCAGAGTTCGCTTGATCCGGTGGGCCGGCTTCATTCACCCGCTCGGCGAACACGAGCGAGATCCAACAAGAGACAATGCACCGGCGTTGGGCGCGCGTGCGGTTGCGCTGGTGCCGTCTGTAGATCAAGCGACCGACGTTGGCGGAGGGATCTCGTTGACACGGGTTGGGGGCCAGCGCCTTGTGCGTCTTGGTCGCCTCGCCCTGGCGGTCGTCTCGTTCTGCGATCGGCGCTTCTTCTATCCGATATTGGTGACGAGCCTCGCGGCCGATGCGGTCATGGCCAGCTCGCGGTCGACGGTGGTGCACTGGATCATCGCCTCGAGTCGGCTGCCGCTTGTCGACCTCGTCCAAGCGACGCTCGGGACACTCACCGGACTGTCAACTACCGAGGCCAGCCGCGTCGAACGCCGGCTGGTGCGCGCGCTCGCGTCGCCGAACCTGGCCGAGCAGTTGCGAGCGCTGGATGCTCAGGCTCCCCCTACGCAGGTCGATGACGGCTACTTCCGAGCCTTCCGCGCGCCGACCAGTCAGGAACTCCCGCAATACCTGGTGGATCCCGAGGTCCCGCCTCACCTGCGACTCGCCAAGGCAAAGGTCGCCGCCTCGGATCCCGATGTCACCTTCCCGCAGGCGTTCGTCCAGCAGTTGCAGGCAGCGGTGAACTCGTTCAATGCGCGCTCCCGCAGACAAGGCCTGTGGACCGCCGAGGCCGACGACAGCTGGGAGTCCTTCGAGCCAATTCTTTGCCGAGTCGACCCCGATCTACTCCTGATAAAGATCCTCGAGTTCGTCAATGACATCTCCGAGCGCTCGGGCGAACGGCTGTACGCATGGGTCTTCTCCGCTGATAGCCTTACCAGCTTGCTGGGCAGCACCGAGGTCGCAGCGGTGCGCCAGGTATGGAAGGCGTTAAACACCCGCGCGACTAAAATGGACGAACACGGGCGCTTTGCCGAGGCAACGTTGCTGTGCATATTGCTCTCCCACGCCGCGCCCAGCGAACAGGTCGACATGCTGATCTCGCGCCCGGAGAACGCCCCTCCGCTGGCGAGGGCCGCCACCCGATTCAGACCCTTGGGCTCCCTTGAGGAGCAACGCTCGATCGCCGCGCGCATTAACGAATCGAGCCACGCGCTGACCGCCATGCTGTGGTTCGCGAGCGAACAGTCGGGTCTGGATGACGCGGTGTGGCTCGAGCCGGTCCGTCTAGGGCTGGCATCGGCTTCTACGGTCGACAGAGGGCTCGCTTTGCAGATTGCCTCCAACCTGTCTTCTCAGGTTCAAGCGCAAGTGGTCGAAGTCGTGAATGTGAGGTCCCCACAAGCCTGCGCCCTGGAGAAGTTGTACGGGACGCGACTGTTGTTGGATCACGCCGAAGGGCCGGTTCTTTCGGTGCTGGGACGGTGTGGGTTGAGTGAGTGCTGTCACCTGGCCGGCCGGCCGGATACGCGCCGCCGCGCAGAGGTATTGCAGGCCTTCGCGGGTCTGGTCCTCGACTGGCTCCGCAGGTGTATTCGCCCCGCATCTGCTACGCCGACCTCCTTGCCCATCACCGTCGGCGACCCGCAGACCTCCGATCACCCGTGGGCGGGTGTGTCGGTCGACTGGTCCGAACAAGACAACTCGGTTTCCTTCCGAAGCGAGATGTCCATTTGGGGCGGCCTGCCCCCTGGAAAGCAGGATGAGTTCGCGCGCGCTTTCGGAGCGAGTGACGAGCGCACCGCAGAGCTCCAGTCTGCTCTTCAGTCGGCGTTGGAGACGGCTCAGCAAGAAGGCGACTGGGGATTCGCGTCCTTCTGGTCGGACGACACTTTGATGGGCCTCGTCGAGGCCGAGGCGACTTTCCTCCAGGAGGTCGAGGCGCTGTTGAGAGAGGCAGTGGCTCGCCAGACGCTGTGCGCCGTGTTGCCGTTCGCGACCGCGTTGTGCCGATCCTTGCTACCGAGTCGCTCGACCGAGGCCTTGCGACTCCTGTCGGTGATCGGCGATGAGCGAAGTTTGGTGACCGATGTCGACGGGTGGACCGGCGAGAAGCTGTTCAACGTGGCGTTGTGCAGCGCTTCCGAGTCACATGAAATTCGCACGCGGTGGCTGCAGCTACTCGACGATGCCAAGAACGATGCGGAGTTACTCTTGTGCGCCGAACAGCTCGTGGCGGCCGGCAACGGGCCTTGGCTGCAGGCGCTGGCCCTGCGTGGCCTTCAGGCCGACGCCACCTACTACCGTCGCCGCGCGGTTTTGCTGTTGGCAGCGTCCGCGCCCGATGATCAATCCTTCGAATCCAGCATCCAGCGCAATGGCGCTGAAGCTTGCGGACTCGACGATGTGGTTGCCGGCGCCCGACATTACCGAGACACAGCGCGACGGATGGCGCACTGGATCGATGAAGGAGTGAAGACGAACAACGTTCTGATGGCCTACTGCGCGAACCGATTGCTCGTCTCGTGCGTCGATCGCCGGATCTGGGGGCTCCTTTCGAAGGCCCGCAAGGACGCTGCAGGCGCCGGTCGCGACCCGATCTTTCTTCAGATCCTTGCCCGCGACGATCTCAAGAACGCGGTGAAACGCCGCGAGTCCGAAGACCGAAAAACTCTCCTCGGTGTGAAGGTGAGCGAACACGACGCAGCGCCCTGGGTCGACCTCTAGATGCCTGCGCTGCCGACATTGGCGTCGCGAACTCGACCTTCGACTTCCGGTAGCAGCGGACGTCCAATTAGGACCTAGCAGCCGTCCGCAATAGACTATTTTCCTAAAATGAAGTTTAGTACGCAAGTGTTCGCGATGCAGATCGTTGCAAGCGACACGCTGCACTGTGCAATTCGCCGCCTCAACGGCCGAAGACTCTGGGTGAACCGGTGAACCCGCTACGTGGCCGAATGTTCATTGAGCTGGTTTGACCTCGTCAAACCCTCCCTCGGCCAAGCCTTGCAGCTGGGTGAAAGACCGTCTCAACGCCGTCGCTGCGGTCTATGTGCCTCGGACGCCTATACCCCAACCTCCAATCGTCATCACGCCTGGGTTGACATTAAGGATGGTGGTCCGGGACAGCTTGTAGAAGCCAGCATCAAGCGTCGGCGCATATGGTCTCTGGTTTGGACCCGGCGGAACGATCTCCTTGATCTCTTCGCGAATGCGGAAGTTCTCTGACGCATCGAAGGTAGAGAACTTTTCACCAGGGTACTCGGCGCGAAGGAAATCGATGAACTTCTTGGCCGCTTCCTCGATGTGGTTGAACGTGCGCTGTAGCCCAACCTGCACCCCGTTCGTCATGTTGAGAATCGCGAAAAACGTTTCCTGCCCGAGGGCCTTCTCTATGGCGGTCCACGAAGTGACACCGCCGTTCTCGACACCAGCCGCAACCAGCTTCGACTGTACCTCATACCGATGAAGGTTCGAGCGCAGGTTCCATGCCGCAAGGACCGACATGTAGTTCTCTTGGGCGAGGAAGAGACTGAAAATCTGCTGTCGACTTTTGGGGGACTTAAACAACGGCTGCAGATCCTTGATCATGAACGTGTAGCGGCTCTCATCAAACGGCTGGGTCGCACTGATCGAAATGAAGGGCGTCGGCTGGTCAATAACTGCGAAGATGTAGTCCTTCTGGATCAGAAGGATGGTGTTTATCTGCTGCAATAGGCTGAAGTTAATGTGATGCGCGCCAATCAACTCAGCACGCCTCGCATCTTCCGCTTCCTTCTCGAGGGCTCGCGCCTCCTGCCGCAGCTCAGTACGCTCGTTCAGCTTTCGAGTGAAGAAGTACGCTGCCAGCGCGCCCAATAGACCACCGATCAACGTCGCAAAGCCGTTTGCCAATGCGTCGGGCGTGACGTCCGATAGAGCCTTGGGTGCGTTAGCCGCCGCGACTGCTGAAGCGGCCGTCGACACCTCCGCGAGGGCCTTGGTGAACGACGTGGCTACTGACACGGCCTGTTGAACGACGAAAGCAGCTACTGAAGCGGCGTGGTCGGGAGCGGATGCGGTGAAAGCTGCAGAAGAGACGGCGGGGGGCTGGCATGCGTTGGGACCTGTCGGTCGCTCAGAGGATCCTCGCAGCCGAGTCGGCGACGATGCGTACTCGCATTGTCCATACGCAGTGCACTTCCTCAGGCGTCTCCGATGGCATGGTCGCCAGTGCCCTGGTCATGGTCGTTCGACAAGCTTGCGAGCAGCAAAGCATCTGACTGACGGTGCCGATCCTGCCTGACGTGATGGAGACGTCAGTGTAGACGCCCAGATGTGAGTCGCCCTGGTCGATGATGCCCAGAGCGCGCTTCTGTGGATGGCCGTGTCCTGGCGTTCAGCAAGTTGAGCGCCTCGACTATTGGAGGGTCCGGTTCCCGGCATCAACAAATCAACAAGCCCTGCTCCTCGACGCACCTGTCCGCTTTCGCTGCAGAAGAGTCGGTCGCCAACTTCTGCTGGAAGACGTCGATGACGTTTGGCACGGCTACGGCGCGGGCACGGACTGGGGTCTCGAGCGATGCGCTTTGGCCTCTGGACTCGAGCAGTGTCACCGCCGCGGCGGCTGAGGCGACAAGGAAGATCGGCGCAATGGCCTGTGCACCGGCGCAGGCGTCCGCCCGGCACAACGGGACGTATCTGCGTGCTTCGACTCACCGGCGAAATCCAGCTTTGTGTGATCAATCGGAGACGCGCAATGAGCTTGGTTACTCCCAGTGTCGGCGACAAACGCAAGGCATTCCACGCGTTGCACGCCTCGGGCTGCTTCATGATTCCCAACCCCTGGGACGCCGGCAGCGCGCGATACCTTCAGGGCCTGGCCTTCAAGGCGCTGGCCAGCACCAGTTCAGGCATGGCCTGGGCCCTGGGCCAACCGGACAACCGGGTGCGACGTGAACCTGTCCTGGCACACCTGCACCAGATCGTCGAGGCCACCGACCTGCCGGTGAACGCCGACTTCGAAAGCGGGTTCGACGTCGATGCGGCTGGCGTGGCCGAGAGCGTCTCGCTGGCGGTAGAGACCGGCGTCGCTGGGCTGTATCGAGGACGCCACGGGCGACCCGGCGCGGCCCCTGTTCGCGCTCGACGAAGCCGTCAGCCGGCTGCGCGCCGCACGCCAGGCCATCGACCGCAACGGCGGCGACACGCTTCTGGTCGGCCGTGCAGAAGCGTTCCTGTGTGGTCGACCGATTTGCAGGAGACGATCGCGCGCCTCCAGGCCTATGCGCAGGCCGGCGCCGATTGCCTCTACGCCCCGGGGCTTACGACTCACGCGCAGATCGTCTCGGTGGTGAAGGCGGTGGCACCGAAGCCCGTGAACCTGCTGATTGGCTCGGCGGCGAGCGGCTTGAAAGTGCAGAGCGCGGCCGCGTTGGGCGTACGCCGCATCAGCCTGGATGGTGCGCTGGCATGTTCGGCGTGGGGAGGGTTCATGCGTGCGGCTCAACTCATCGCCCACGAGGGTCGCTTCGACGCCTTCGCCGACGCCGCACCGGGCGCAAAGCTCGACCAGCTCTTCGGCCAAAGCCCAGGCGGCGAGCTGAAACGGCATTGCCGCGAGCGCCCCAGCGCGTCAGGTCGTCTCCGTACAGGGTGGCGACAACGCCCGTGGATGCAACGCTTTCGAGCAACAGGAAGAAAGCAGGATCGCCGCGGGCGAAGAGTTACCTTGCCTTCAATTCGCACTCATAGGTCTTGCCGGCGCCGGCCTCTGACACGATGAGAATGCGCTGAGACTGCAGCAGCTCGTCCCCAGCTGACGCCGGGTTTGTCGAAGCGCTCACCCCAGGACACCTCGAACGCGTCGTCGTTGCCGGAAGGCGCTTTCAGGTCCTTGAACGTGCGATCCATCTTGATCTAGAGCTACGTTGGCAGCGCGTGTTCAATCAAGGCATCTGCGAGCGACGCCTGTGTCGTGCTGCTGCGATCCAGGCGCAGGCGCAGGTCGGCGCAAAGGCGGCGGATTTTGGTGACGCGGGCAACGATGCGAGCTTGTTCTGCAATCGGCGGAAGCGGTGTGGCTGAGCTGCGAATCAGGCCTACGTTCAGTGTCGGCTGTGCCAGCGTTCGGGTATCTCCAGCAAAGCTATCGCGCATGAACACGGACTGAAGCAACAACAGCACGAAGCCATAGTCCACCAAGCCGACGGGGACGATGCGGCAGATGGCCCTGGCAATGTTTGCGCCGGCCCAGCTCGGTGGGGCAACGCCGAGCTTTCCGATGCTGCCCACGACGCCCATGAGGATTTCTCCCCCTTCCAGACGCGTGCGCTGGTACTGCGCATCGACCTCTGTGCTGATTGATTTCTCAGGTTTGACTAGCGGATCAGTCAGCGACAGATCCGCGATTCGGACGAAGGGGACGCCGCAATCGATATCGGGGCCGGGCACCAGTACACCGTAGGAGATTGGCTTGGCCGGTTCGATCAGATCATCGAAGCGAATCCACTCCCACCCAGTTGGCCGCTCAAACGGAAGGTCTGCTTCAGACAGTGGGGTGAAGGGCCGCTCGCGCTTTGCAAGACCCGACTTGACCTGTTCGTCTCTATAGCTCCGGATGCGTTGTACCAGCTCCGACGCCGACTCATCACTCGGATCCTGCGGCACCAGCAGCCCGCGAACGGCCAGTTGCAAGATGGTCTGCTCCAGCGCATCCACGGCCGCAGGGCGGTCGAGCAGCAGGTCGAAGTGGTCGGCGACGCGTTGCCAGTTCACGGCCAGTTCCTCGGGCGTGCTGCTGTCGGTCAGCGTGCCAAGCAGAGTGCCGAGCAGGCGGGCATGCTGCTCCGCTTCGAGCCGCCCCTTGTGTTCGAGGGCATCGCACAGGCGCATTAGTTCGTCGACGCGGGCGACGATGCGGGCTTGCTCGGCCAGAGGCGGCCAGGGTACGTGAGTCTTCTCCATCTTCTCTTTGGTCAGATGGACCATCGATACGCCATGCCCGGCTGCCTTCAACTCAGCAGTCTTTTCCCTGAGAAACAGATGGAAGTACCGCGCATCGAAGTGCTGGGGTGCAATCGGATCTAGCTTCCATATGTGGTAGTGAAAGATTGCCGTGGGGCCCTCCCAAATGAAGGGTCCGAAGGACGCAGACCACGCGAACAACAGTTCGCCGGGATTGCAGAGCTTGTCGGGATCGAGGCTGAGATTCGAGTAGTACCAGTGGTTCGAGGTGAACAGGTTTCCGACGCGCAGGACTGGGGTGGGACCAACGTCGAGCAGCTCCTGCTTGGAGTAGGCCCGGCCGTTCAACACCCGAACAATGTCAGAGAGGGGCACCCACTCCCAGCTTGGGGGAGTCTTGAACGGCAGTTCGTCGCTGCCAACTTTATTGGTTGACTTCGGCGTCTTGACCTTGCCAGTTCCGACCAAGCGATCGCGCTCATCCTGTATCCGCTTCAGTGTTTCCCGCGCTGAGTGGTCGTTCGGGTCCTGCGGCACTAGCTTCCCTTGCACCGCCAAAAGCAGAATCAATTCGCGAAGACGTGCGATGCCATTCTGCGCAGTCGCCAGCAGCTCGAACTGCAGCACGAGCGCAGGCTGCACCGCCTCCAGATACCGCGTACTCGGCTCTCGCGCCTCCAGCTCCGCACTCACGCCCGCGCCCCCGAAAGCGATTCCGCCAGGATCGCCTTCAGTTCGTTGCGTAACCCCTGCGCCTCGGCCTGCAACCGCACATAGTCGCGCAGCAGTTCATCGGGGTGATGGCTCTCCGCGTCCGGCGCATGCGGGTTCTTCTGGTCCAGGTTGTAGCCCGCCGCCTTGATGGCTGCGATGTCCACCTTCCAGGCCCGCTCGTTCTCCACCCGCGCCGCAAAGCCGTCGGCCTCTCTGCCCCACCACGCCTTCTCGACGTCGAACTCATCGATGCGGATCGGCTTGGTCTTGTTGTAGCTCTTCGCACCCACCGGGTAGGGGTGCTCGTAGTACCAGATGGCCTCGGTCGGCCGGCCCTTGGCGAAGAACAGCAGGTTGGTCTTGATGCCGGTGTAGGGCGCGAACACGCCGTTGGGCAGGCGCACGATGGTGTGCAGGTTGCACTCGGCCAACAACTGCTCTTTGATGCGCGTCTTCACGCCCTCGCCGAACAAGGTGCCATCGGGCAGCACCAGCGCGGCGCGGCCGTTGGTCTTCAGGATGTGCTTGATCAGCACCAGGAACAGGTCGGCCGTTTCCTTGGTGCGCACGTCGGCCGGAAAGCCGGCCTCGATGCCGGGCTCTTCGATGCCGCCGAAGGGTGGGTTGGTCAGCACCACGTCCACGCGCTCGGCCGGCGCGTAGTCGCGCAGCGGGCGGGCCAGGGTGTTGTCGTGGCGCACGTTGCTGGGCACCTCGATGCCGTGCAGCAGCAGGTTCGTCACGCACAGCAAGTGCGGCAGCTGCTTTTTCTCCACGCCAAGGATGCTGCTTTGCAGCAGCGCCTCTTGCTCGGTGTTCTTCACCTGCTTGCGCAGGTGTTCGATGGCGCAGACCAGGAAGCCGCCGGTGCCGGTGGCTGGGTCCAGCACCTTCTCGCCCAGCTGCGGGTTCACCATGTCGACCATGAACTGCGTGACGGCGCGCGGTGTGTAGAACTCGCCCGCGTTGCCGGCGCTTTGCAGGTCGCGCAAGATCTTTTCGTACAGGTCGTTGAACTGGTGGCGCTCGGCCTGGCGGTTGAAGTCGATGGCGCCCAGCTTGTTGATCACCTGCCGCAGCAGCTGGCCGCTCTTCATGAAGTTGTTGGCGTCTTCGAACACGCTGCGCACCACCCAGCCGCGCGGGTTGCGAACCGGATCGGCCGGCAGGGCCTTGAGCTTGGGGAAGAGGGTGTTGTTGACGAAGTCCAGCAGGCCGTCGCCCGTGATGCCTTCGGGGTCCGCAGCCCATTGGCGCCAGCGCAGGTGCTCGGGGATGGGGCTCTTGTAGTCGTCGCGGGTCAGTTCCAGCTCTTCTTCCAGCGCGTCGAAGACCTTCAGGAACAGCAGCCAAACCATCTGTTCGATGCGCTGCGCGTCGCCGTTGATGCCGGCGTCCTGGCGCATGACGTCCTGGATGGACTTGATGACGGAGGTGAGGTTGGACATCAGGGCTCGGGTTCAGTCTCAGTTGGCATCAGGCGCGTAGAGCTCGCGCTCGAGCATGGCCAGGGCTTGCAGGTATTGGGGGCGGCCGCCAAAGCTGCGGATTAGCTCCACGGGCGAGCCCAGGTCGGTGAAGGGCTGCACGCGCAGCACGGCATCGCTCTCGATGGTGGTGATGCCTTCGTCGGCGTACTTGTCCAGCAACGTCTCGAGCACCTGGCGGGCTACCGGGCCGTATCGGGTGAAGACGTTGCGCTTCTTGACGCACTGGGCGCGTTCCCGACGGGTCAGCGGGGGCTGGTCGTAGGCCACGTGCAGCAGCAGGTCAAAGGGGTCGAAGTCCCTGCCCACCTCGTCGGCCAGCGCTTCGAGGAAGACGCCCCGGCCTTCAAGTTCTTCGATCAGCGCGGCCTTGCGTTCGGCGCTGTTCCAGGCCTGCAGGAAGCCGTCCAGCGAGTCGTATGCCTTGCCGAGGTTGATACGGGTGTAGTCGCGCAGGCTCTCGGTGACCAGCTTGCCGTCGGCGTTCAGGTACTGCACGCGCTCGCGTGCCACGGCCACGTTGACGCTGCCGCCCACGATGTACTTGCGGGGCTCGCCGGGGCCATCGTCACCGCCGATGAAGGGACCGAGGACTGGGCCTGCCAGCGGATCGCCCGGTAGTCCGTCCACTCCGCCTTGGGGCGGCTCTGGTGGCTGCGGTGGTTCTACCGGCTGGTCGGGGCCAGGCTCGTAGATCTGCACCGGGTCGCCATCGAACGCCGGATCGGCAAACAGCTCGGTGGCACGCTTGAAGTCGAGGATGGTGAACCAGCTCTTGCCCAGATCCTCTCGCAGCCGGGTGCCCCGCCCGATGATCTGCTTGAACAGTGTCATCGACTTGATGTTCTGGTCCAGCACGATCAGCTTGCAGGTCTGGGCGTCGACGCCCGTGCTCATCAGCTTGGAGGTGGTGGCGATCACCGGGTAGGTCTTCTCCGGGTCGATGAAGTTGTCAAGCTCGCGCTTGCCCTCGGGGTTGTCGCCGGTGATCTGCACTACGTAGTTGGGCTGCGCCGCGCATAGGTCGGCGTTGGCGTTGCTCAGTGCCTGGCGCATGCGGGCGGCGTGCTCGATGTCTTCGCAGAAGACGATGGTCTTGTCGAAGCGGTTCGTGGCTTTCAGGTACTCGGTGATCTTCGCGGCCACCACCTCGTCGCGGCGCTCCAGCACCAGCTTGCGGTTCATGTCCGCGCCGGTGTAGACCCGGTCTTCGATGACGTTGCCCAGCTTGTCGGTCATGCCCTCGGGCGGGCGCCAGCCGAAGGCGTCCTTGTCCAGGTGGACGCGGATGACCTTGTACGGGGCCAGGTAGCCGTCCTCGATGCCCTGGCGCAGGCTGTAGGTGTAGACGGGCTGGCCGAAGTAGTCGGAGTTGGAGACGTCGGCGGTCTCCTTGGGCGTCGCGGTCAGGCCGATCTGGGTGGCGGTGCCGAAGTAGGCCAGGATGTCGCGCCAGGCCGAGTCTTCGGCGGCGCTGCCGCGGTGGCACTCGTCGATGATGATGAGGTCAAAGAAGTCGGGCGAAAACTGCTTGTAGATGTTGCGTTCTTCTTCCGTGCCGCTGACAGCCTGGTACAGCGACAGGTAGATCTCGTAGCTCTTGTTGACTTGCTTGGTGGTCCGGTTGATGGCCAGGTCCACGTCTTCCATCGTGATCTTGCCCTGACCATCGACCACCTCCACGCCTTTGGCGTGAGGGCTGAGCTTGGCCATGGCACCCTTGAACGGCCGGAAGTCGTTCACCATGGTCTGGTCGATCAGGATGTTCCTGTCGGCCAGGAACAAGATGCGCTTCTTCGCACCGCTCTTCCACAGCCGCCAGATGATCTGGAAGGCGGTGTAGGTCTTGCCGGTGCCGGTGGCCATGACCAGCAGCGCCCGGTTCTGTCCGCGGGCTACCGCCTCCACCGTGCGGTTGATGGCGTTGAGCTGGTAGTAGCGCGGGGTCTTGGCCGGCGCGTAGTCGTGCTCGGTGACCTTGCGCACTTCGGGCGTCCAGCCCTTCCAGGCGCAGTAGCGCGCCCACAGCTCGGCCGGTGACGGGAACTCGTCGAGCGTCAGGTTGCGTTCGAGCACCCCGTCGGCCAGTGTGGCGTCGCGGAAGACAAAGCCGTCGCCATTGCTCGCGAAGCTGAATGGCACGTCCAGCAGCTGCGCGTAGTTGATGGCCTGCGCCATGCCGGCGCCCATCGCGTGGTTGTTGTCCTTGGCCTCGACGACGGCCAGCGGGATGTTGGGCTTGAAGAACAGGGCGTAGTCGGCCCGAAGCACCGTGGAGGCGTCACGCTTGGCCCGGCGGCCACGGACGACGACCCGCCCGGCGCGCAGAGGGAACTCGCGATACACCTGGACGATGCCATCCCAACCGGCCTTCTCCATGGCTGGCCGGATGAACTTGTCGCAGATGTCGCTCTCGGACAGGGCCTTCTTGTTCATTCCCCTCCCGGGAAGGAATGCGGAGATCTTGGGATGGCAATACCTCGCCGGCTCCGCGCCTCTCCCACCTCCCACCGCTCCCGATGTTTGTCGCGCTTGTTGATGATGCTAATCGCGGTCCGGCAAGTGACGGGCTACTGGTGGCAGCCATTTGCCGGCGCCCAGCCTATCCTGCACTCATTATTTTCTTGCCATCATTTGTCAGACACCGGCAAGAAGCTGGGCGCTCAGACGCCAGGACAGGGGGTCGGGAAGGCGACGCCGGGCGGCCCATAAGCG
>CAZZWY010000004.1:1396-27834 GCA_964657785.1 uncultured Acetobacteraceae bacterium | reverse complement strand
TCTCGGGCAGTGCCGCCGAGGCCGCCGTTCTCTATCCGAAGAACGCCAATGTCGCCGCGACCCTGTCGCTCGCCGGCATCGGCCTGCAGCGCACGCAGGTGCAGCTCTGGGCCGATCCGGAGGTCGACGAGAACGTGCACCACGTGGCGGCGGCCGGTGCGTTCGGACGCTTCGAGCTGACCCTGCGGGGCAGGCCGCTCGCGGCCAACCCCAAGACCTCCGCGCTCACGGTCTACAGCGTCGTGCGCGCGCTGCGCAACCGAGCTCGACCGATTGCCATCTGACGGGACCCTCATGTCCACCGACCTCCTGCCCATCAACATCGCCGGCGAGTGGCGCCTTGGCAGCGGCGAGAAGTACGCCACCCTCTATCCGGCGACGGGCGAAGCCGTGGCCGAGTTGCAAGCCGCCTCGGTCGCCGATGTCGACGAGGCGATCACCCGCGCCGACCAGGCGTTCCGCAGCAGCGGCTGGGCGCAGAAGAAGCCGCACGAGCGCGCTGCCGTGCTCCATCGCGTGTCGCAGCTCATCCGGCAGAACGCCGAGGCGCTGGCGCACCGGCAGCGGATGGACAACGGCAAGCCGATCAACGAGACACGCGCGCTGGTGGCGAGTGCGGCCGGCACCTTCCAGTTCTTCGCTTCGGCCTGCGAGACGCTCGAGGAGACGCTCACGCCTTCGCGCGGCGACTATCTCAGCATGAGCGTGTACGAACCGATGGGCGTGGTCGCCGCGATCACGCCCTGGAATTCGCCCATCGCGAGCGAGGCGCAGAAGGTCGCCCCCGCGCTCGCCGCGGGCAATGCAGTCGTCATCAAGCCGGCCGAGGTGACGCCGCTCATGGCGATCGAGCTGGCGCGGCTCTGCGAAGAGGCCGGCTGCCCCCGGGGCCTGCTGAGCGTGCTCCCCGGTCGCGGTTCGGTGATCGGCGACGCCATCACCCAGCATCCGCTCGTCAAGCGCGTGTCCTTCACCGGCGGCACGGCCACCGGCAAGCACATCGCCCGCATCGCGGCCGACAAGATGATGCCGGTATCGCTCGAACTCGGCGGCAAGTCGGCCACCATGGTGCTCGAGGATGCCGATCTGGACCATGCCGTCAACGGCGTGCTCTACGGCATCTTCAGCTCCTCCGGCGAGGCCTGCATCGCCGGTTCGCGGCTCTTCGTGGCGCGCGGCATCTACGACGAGTTCATGCAGCGCCTCGCGGCAGGAGCCGCCGCGCTGCGCGTCGGCGATCCGGCCGACGAGCGCACCCACATGGGGCCGCTGATCACCGCCAGGCACCGCGAAACGATCGAGCGATACGTGGATCTCGGCCTGAGCGAAGGCGGGCGCCTGCGCACCGGAGGTTCTCGTCCGGTGGGCGCCGCCTACGACCGCGGCTACTACTACCGCCCCACCATCATCGAAGGCCTCGGCAACCGGGCGCGCACCAGCCAGGAAGAGATCTTCGGGCCGGTGCTCGTGGCGATGCCCTTCGACAGCGAAGAGGCGCTCGTCGAGCAGGCCAACGACAGCCTCTACGCGCTCGCCGCCGGCATCTGGACCCAAGACTACAAGCGCGCCTGGCGCATCGGCCGCGCCGTTCAGGCCGGCACCGTCTGGATCAACACCTACAAGCAGTTCTCCATCGCGACGCCATTCGGCGGCTGGCGCGACAGCGGCATCGGCCGCGAAAAGGGAAGGCTGGGCATCCTGCAGTACATGGAGCAGAAGAGCCTGTACTGGGGCCTGAACGAACAACCCCTGGCGTGGGCCCACTGACGAGACCGGCAACATGAGCATCCTCGGCATCGACCAGATCACCTACGGCGCGGACGACCTCCCGACCTGCCGCCGCTTCTTCCTCGACTGGGGCCTGACCCTCGTCGCGGAGGCGTCCGACGAACTCGTCTTCGAATCGATGAACGGTTGTCGGGTGGTCGTCGCGGCCTCGCGCAAGCCCGGACTGCCGCCGGCGATCGAGGCCGGCCCGACGCTGCGCGAAGTGGTGTGGGGCGCGGAGAGTACGGCCGACATCGACCGCTATGCCGGCGCCCTGCGCGACCAGCCGGGCTTCGTGGAGGGCGACGGCCGCGTCGGCTGTACCGACCCCAACGGCCTCGCGGTGCGCGTGCAGTGCACCGCCAAGCGCGACCTCCCGATTTCCTCGGCCGCGTTCAATACCTGGGAGCACAAGGGACGCATCAACGAGCGTGCGCCAGCCTACGACCGGGCGACGCCGGTGGAGGTGGGCCATGTGGTCTTCTTCGTGAAGAACGTCGACGCGTGCGAGCGCTTCTACGTCGAGCGCCTGGGCTTCGTCGCCTCCGACCGGTATCCGGGACGCGGGGCCTTCCTGCGCTGCCAGTCGGACGGAGGCCACCACGATCTCTTCCTGCTGCAGCGGCCGCAAGGCGACGCGGCGTTGAACCACGTGGCGTTCACCGTGCGCGACATCCACGAGGTGTTCGGCGGCGGCCTGCACGTCTCGCGCTGCGGCTGGGAGACCCAGCTCGGGCCGGGGCGGCATCCGATCTCGTCGGCCTACTTCTGGTACTTCAAGAACCCGGCCGGGGCGCTGATCGAGTACTACGCCGACGAAGACCAGTTGACCGCCGAATGGGAGCCGCGCGAATTCGAACCCGGTCCGACCGTCTTTGCGGAATGGGCGATCGATGGCGGGTTGGACGGCCACACCCGCAGGCAGAGGAATGCCGAGGGACCGAAGGGGACGTTCATCACCGACAGGACGCCGGAATGATCGGTACCCTTCGCACCGCCGCGCGTCGCTTCCCCCACCGACGGAGGGCGAAGCCTGCCAGGCTCGCGCTTCGCGCCCTGATTGCCGTCGCGGCTGCCGCACGCGCCGGGACCGCCGTCGAAAAACCACTCGCCTCCGCCCCGTTCCGCGTCGTCTCCCGGTTCCCCGCGGGCGGCCCGGTCGACACCCTTGCCCGACTCCTCGCCACCGGCCTGCAGGACAAGTACAAGCAGGCCGCCGTCGTCGACAACCTCGTGTCCGGCGCCGCCTTCGGCAAGGCGATCGGCCAGCAGACCGCCACCCGGGCCCAGGTCATCAAGTCACGCCGCATTCGATCCGAATAACTCCACCATCCTCCGACCACCCCGCCATGAACCGTCGTCTCGCCACCGCCGCCGCCTGCCTGACCGCCTGCACTGCCGCGCCGGCACAGTCCAACCTCACCCTGTACGGCAGCCTCGACCTGGGCCCCAACTGGGTCAGCAATGTCAACGGCCAGAAGGCCAAGCGCCTGACCGGCGGCACCACGCAGCCCGACCGCATGGGCTTTCGGGGCACGGAGGACCTGGGTAGCGGCCTGGCCGCCCAGTTCGGCCTCGAGATGGGCATCGCGCCCGACGTCGGCACGCAGGTGAACCCGACCAAGTTCTTCAACCGCGAGGCGCGGGTCGGGCTCGCCTCGAGGACCTGGGGGACCGTCTCCATGGGCCACCTGACCGATGCGATGTTCGATTACGTCGGCAAGTACAGCAACGGCTACAACCTCTTCAACTTCAACGTCTTTCACCCCGGCAACTTCGACGGCCTGGCCAACACCGCCGCCTTCGACAATGCCGTCAAGTACGCGAGCCCGGTGCTGGGCGGCGCGCAGGTGCTCGTGGAAGCCGCGGCAGGCGAGGGCGGCGGCCGCAGCACCAGCGCCGGAGCGAACTACGTCAACGGCCCGTTCAGCGGCGGCATCGCCTACCTTCGCGCCGACAAGCGCGCGCTCGACATCGCCGGCCGGGTCGGCATCACCAGTGCCCTCGGGCGCACCTTCGTCCCCGGCGTCTCGGTCGCGATGGACCGGGTCAGCGCCTACGGCATCGGCGCCCGCTACGCCTTCAACGACAAGTTGAGCATGAACACCGTCTACACGATGAACGACATCGTGCTCGGCAGCCAGAACACAAAGCCGAAGAACTTCGACATCGGCACGACCTACCGCTTCACCGAAGTCAACTGGGTCAACGCCGGCTATTCCAACTCGCGCTTCGACAGCGTCAAGTGGAACTACTTCAACCTGATGGACCTGTACTGGTTCTCCAAGCGCACGCAGATCTACGCCCAGGGCGCCTATATGAAAGCCAGCGGCACGCGCGGCCATGCCGCGATGAACGGGGTCGGCGTCTCGAGCACCAACACGCAGACGGTGCTGAGCGTGGGCATCCACCACTCCTTCTGACCCGCGGCCCATGGACACGGGACTCATCGTCCTCCACGGCGCAGGCCCGTCGGGCACAGATCGGCTCGCGCGGCAACGCGGGGCTCATTGACGCGTCTAGCGTGCCACGGGAGGACGCCGCGTGACATCCGCAACTTTCGGGAATCCGGCATGACCGACACCCTGCTCCTCACCGTGCTGCTCAAGCACGACCAGTCCAGGAATCTCGAGGAGATCCAGTCCCACCTGAAGCGCATGGATTGGTGGGAGCGTTTTCCGATCGAAGGCGTGCGCGTCGTGTCGTGGACGGTGGCCATGGGCCTGGGACAGATCGTGACCCTGGAACTGCCACCGGCTCTCCTGCCCGCGCTCAACGTCGAACTGGAACGCTCGGCCTGGGGCGTTTTCGGTACCGAGTGCTACCCGACCTACGACTTCATCCCGGTGCGCGAACGCATCCGCGACCGGGTTCGCCAAGGAGGCCAATGATGCTGCCCACAGACCGCTACCTCGACCCGCACCAGGCGCGTACCCGCGCTTCCACGCCATTCGAAGACCTGCTCGGCGATTCGATCGAGCGTGCCTTCGCCGCGGGCGTCTCCGAGTTGCCCGACATGGTCGTCCACCTCAACCGCACCGGTCCCTCCGCTGAGAACGGCGAGCCGTGGACCGAACAGTCCTTCCAGGCGCTGATGAAGCGCCTGGGCGCCTGACCCACCCGAGGAGCAGCACCGTGCCGTACATCCCCATCCAGCCTGCCCGCTCAACCCCGCCGAGCCCCGTCGACGCCCTGCTGGCCGTCGGCCTCAAGGACCTCTGGTATCCCGTCTGCCCGTCGAGCTTCGTCAAGGAGCGCCCGGTCTCCTTGCGCCGCCTCGGCAAGAAGATCGCGCTTTGGCGGGATGCCACCGGCGCCCTGCATGCGCTCGAGGACCACTGTCCGCACCGCGGCGCGCCGCTGTCCCAGGGCGTGATCCTCGGCGACCGGCTGGCGTGCCCGTACCACGGTGTGGAAGTGCGCTGCGACGGTACCGTCACCAAGGTCCCCGGCAGCCCCGGCTGCAAATTGGAAGGCTCGCGTGCCGCGCTGTCTTTCCACGTTCAGGAGAGCTGCGGCGCTGTCTTCCTTTTCAACTCCGACACCCACGTCGACGAACCGCCACCGCTGCAGTTGCCCGAGGAACTGAGATCGCCCGAATACGCCCATTTCCTCTGCTACACCGAGTGGAAGGGGGACTACCGCTACGTGCTCGACAACGTCATGGACCCGATGCATGGCACCTTTCTGCACAAGCAATCGCACTCGATGGCGGAGGGCGACAGCACTGCCCAGTTCCAGATCCGCGACACCGACACCGGCTTCATCTTCGAGAAGGTCGGGCAGCGCGGCGTCAACTTCGACTGGACCGAATGGGGTTCGACCGCCTGGCACTGGCTGCGCCTGGAGATTCCCTACCCCAAGACCGGCGGCCCCGGCGGCAGCTTCGCCATCGTCGGCAGCTACACCCCCATCGGCGAGAATCTCTCGGCGGTCTTCCACTGGCGATGCCGTCGAGTGTCCGGCTGGCTGCGTGACACCTGGCGTTTCCTCTACCGCAATCGTCTGGAGGCGCGTCACTGGCATGTGCTCGAGCAGGACCGGACGATGCTCGAGTTCATGGAAGCCGACGCCAACCAGCACGAGCATCTCTACCAGCACGACATCGGCGTCACCCGCTTGCGCCGTCACCTGAAGAAGCTGGCCGGGGAACAGATCGAGCAGGCCTCGGCGGCGAGGACCGCGGCGTGAGCGTGGCGGTCGAGCGGGTTCGCGTGGCGGGGGTCGTCGAGCCCGCCGGGGCGCCCTTCTCGGCGGCGTTGCGCATCGGCTCCGAGATCGTCCTGTCGGGGGCGCACGCGCATCCGGCGGCCGGTGTCGATGCCCATGCGCAGACGCTCGTGATCCTCGATCGATTGCTCGCCCAGGTAGAGGCGGCGGGCGGCCACCGTGGCAACTTCTACAAGCTCGTGATCTACCTGACCGACATGGCCGACAAGGGGGCCGTCGGCCGGGCGAGGTGCCAGTTCTTCCAGGCGCCATATCCTTGCTCGACGTTGGTCCAGGTCCAGGGCCTGGCGTATCCCGAACTGAAGGTCGAGATCGACGCCTGGGCGCGGCTCGACGTCGACCTGTCCCGGTGCACATGACGTCATGGCCACACTGCTCAACGCACTCATCAAGAACATCCGCCACGAAGCCGAGGGCATCAACAGCATCGAGCTGTGGCCGGCCGACGGGACGCACTTCCCGCCGTTCGAGGCCGGCTCGCACATCGACCTGCACCTGTCCAACGGGATGATCCGCAGTTACTCGCTGCTGAACGCGCCGTCGGAGACGGGCCGCTATGTGATCGGTGTGCTGCACGACCGTGCGAGCCGGGGCGGCTCGAAGTTCGTGCACGAGAACCTGCGCGTCGGGATGACGATTCCTGTCTCGCCGCCGCGCAACAACTTTCCGCTCCAGGAGAGCGCCTCCCACAGCGTGCTGGTCGCAGGCGGCATCGGCGTGACGCCGATCCTCTCCATGGCGCGGCGCCTGCGGGACATCGGGCGTTCCTTCGAACTGCTCTACTTCGCGCGTTCGCGGCGAAGCGCGGCCTTCGTCGATCAGATCGAGACGCTCGGCGCGAGCGTGACCTGGCATTTCGACGACGAGAAGGGCGGCCCGCCCGACCTCAAGGGGCTGCTGGCCGCATGCCGCGCCCAGGCCGACGCGCACTACTACGCTTGTGGTCCGGCGGTGCTGCTCGATGCCTTCGAGCGCGAGTGCGCGGCGCTCGGCTACGCCAATGCACATGTCGAGCGCTTCGCGGCGCTCGAGATCAAGCCTTCGACCGACGCGAAGACGAGCTACGTCGCCGAACTGAAGAAGTCCGGCCGCACCTTCGTGATCACGCCGGAAAAGTCGCTGCTCGACACACTGCTCGACGGCGGCGTGTCCATCCCATTCAGTTGCCTTGAAGGGATCTGCGGTTCCTGCGAGACGACCGTCCTCGAAGGCCAGCCTGACCACCGCGACGCGGTCCTCAGCGAGAAGGAAAAGGTGTCCAACAAGTCCATGATGGTCTGCGTGTCCGGCTGCAAGAGCGAGCGCCTCGTGCTGGACTTGTGAGCTTTCCGCTCACACGGCGGCGAGCTGCGTATTGAGGTCGTTGAACTCAAAAAACTTTTTCGCGCGCTCAGGAGAAGGGTAGTGACGGCGCGGAACTTCTCGTTGAGCACGCTGGCCTTGCCCCCGCGGGTGACCTCGCGGTCGTGAACGCAGCCCAGGCCGCCGGAGACGACCGTCAGTGGCAAGCTCATGTTGGTCGAGATGACTCCTTCATCGCCTCCTTGGCGAACGGCCGTGCCGACAGGCAGGCCAGGTGCACTCGACCGTCCTCGGGGGTCTGCACCGCCGCAACGCAGAGCACCTTGCAAGACGCTGCGGCGGCTGCGCCAGTCGAACCCGGCGCTGCCAGAGTGGTTGGGCTCGCCGATCGTCTACCGAGCCTCTTCGAGCAGGCGCAGGCCGGGGGGTGTCAGATGCAGCTTGCGCGGTGCGCGCACGAGCAGTTGCACGCCGAGTTGATTTTCCAGGTCGCGGATTGTGCGCGACAGCGGCGTTTGGTTGATGTGCACTCGCTCGGCCGCACGGCGGAAATTCAGATCCTCAGCGACAGCGATGAAATAGCGAAAGTGACGTAGCTCGATCACGGGAATCCACAAACTCCGAGCCTAGACCCCCGGTGCTCTTTCTATAAGCCATGCTGCGACCCTAATTAAGTCCTTGTCGTGCCCACGACGGCCAATAATCTGAACGCCGATAGGTAACCCTTGACTTCCTCGAAGTAAGGGAAGCGAGATGGTGGGAAGGCCGCAAAGGCTCCAGAGCATCGACATCACGCCGGAGCCTGGCCCATCCTCAAGCCGTGTGGCCTCACCAAGCGTCGAAAGTGTCACCAACGCGTCGCAACTCTCGAATAGCGCGTCTACCTGTGCCGCATATCGATCTGCGGCAGCATTGAGTTCCAAGAAGCGCGCTGAGTTCAGGCTCATGCCAATCTTGATGCCTTCTCGTAAAGGTGGACATAGGCTGGCAGTGACTTCGTTAGGAAGCGACCCAAAGCGATACGCAAGATGAGCATTCAAACGTCCCATGGTCACGTCCAATGCATGATCGAAATCATGGCCAAGATCTATCTTTGGCATCGGTGTCGAAAGTTTGGCGACAAGGTTGTTCAGCGCTGCGCGCGCGTCTTCGCTGGTCATTTCCCAGCCCGGGCCGTGAACGACGGCAAATCGAGGCGAATGACATCGCCGATCAATCTCTAGAAGCGCCGGGTCGAATGCGCCCGCGAACAGTGCGAGATCCTCCACGGACCTGGCGAGCAGACCGAGGTGTGCCAATCGGGGCACAAGAATGTTCGATCCCTCCATGCTGGTGAAACCCAGAGATGGCTTGAAAGCGAAGGCTCCACAGAACGACGCTGGCAAGGTCGTGGATGCCGTATGCTGGGTGCCTAGAGCCAGCGGGACCATGCAGTCCACCACCGCGGCGGCCGAGCCGGACGAGGAGACACCCGGTGATCGTGATAGGTCCACCGGGTTGCGTGTCGGGCTCGGGTGGTACATTCCAAACTCTGACGTCGTGGTCTTGCCCACAACAATCGCGCCCGCATTTCTTAGTATCTTTACGGCTGGAGCATCAATCTCCGGCCGCCGCCCCCGAAACATGCTGCTGCCATATTCGGAGGGCATGTCGCAGGTATCGAAGACATCTTTGATGCCGATGGGTAAGCCGTGGAGCGGCCCGAGTGGCAACCCCGCCGCCTGTCTCGAATCGGCCTGCTTAGCCTGATGTCGCGCGCCATCAATGTCCAGATGATTCCAAGCTTGGACCTCTGATTCGCGAAGTGCGATCCTGTCGAGACAATCCTCCAGGAGGGCAGCGGCTGTGAGTGTGCCGTCTCGGATAGCTGAGGCGCAATCTCTTGCCGAAAGTGCAGACGCATTGTCTGCAGCATGTGCGGTCGCCGCGGTCCTCGATGATTCACGGAGCGTTGCGTTGTTCATAGCGGACTTCCTTTTCGTAACTTGCTGAATCGAAACGCAATCGGCGCCTTCACATAAGACTCCAACGCCAGCCGCAGGGCAAGGCCGCGCACGACAAGGCCTTCGCGGAAAACCAGGACGCAAGCCGCAAACACAAAGCCCTGAATCACCAGTACCCAGCCTCCGAATGGCGCGAGGAACTGCTGCATGGCGGCCACCACGGCGGCGCCAATCAGCGGACCGAGCAACGTTCCTATCCCGCCGACGAGGGACATCAGAACCGCTTCGCCCGAGAAGTGCCAATGCGCGCCCGACAGCGTCGCCAGTTGGAAAACGATTGTGTTGAGAGCGCCTGCAAGGCCGGCGCAAGCTGCCGATATGCCGAAAGCTGCGAGCTTGAAGCGATCGACGCGATAGCCCAAGGACCTGGCGCGCTGTTCGTTGTCCCGAATGGCGATCAGTGTCATGCCGAACTGCGATCGGAGCAGGTTACGTAACCCCAACAGGACCGTTAGCAGGAGGACTGCAGCGAACCAGTAGATCGACATGTCATCCTTCAGATCGATCAGGCCGAACAGCATGCCGCGTGGTACGGAGTGAATTCCGTCTTCGCCGTGTGTGAAGTTCGCCTGCAGATAGGTGAAGTACGCCATCTGCGCGATAGCCAACGTGATCATCGCCTGGTAGATACCTTGCCGCCGGATGGCGAGAAGGCCCATGAACAGCCCCAGAAGGACCGAGGCCGCAACACCGCACAGGATGGCAAGCTCCGACGGGAGCGACCATGCCTTGGCTAGATGGGCGGTGACGTAGGCGGCCGTCCCGAAAAGCGCGGCTTGCCCGAACGAGACGATGCCTGCAAAACCGAGCAGAAAGTTGAAGGACGCCGCAAAGATCGCGAAGCAGAATATCTTCACCAGGAGGACCGGGTAGAAGAAATGCGGTAACGCAGTCAGACCAGCCAATACCCCGATGGCCACAAAGAGACGCCTCCAGGCGTTTACTGCATCTCCGGGGGTTCCTTGGGGCGTCCAGGGCAACTGCATGGCATGGAACTCGTGCCGCCGGACCATCGAGATGCCGAACATTCCTTGCGGCCGAACCAGCAGCACCACACACATGAAGGCAAAGATGACAATGTCCGCGGCTTGCGGATACAGCACCTGTGTCAGGCTCTCGATCAGCGCGAGGCTGTAGCCGGCGATGATGGTGCCGACGATCGATCCCATGCCGCCTATCACAATGATGGCGAAGACGACCAGAACGATGTTGGCGCCCATCAAAGGGCTGACCTGATAAATTGGCGCGGCGAGAGCCCCTGCAAGACCCGCGAGTGAGGCGCTCGCGGCGAACGTCACGCTGAATGCCCGAGGAACGGCAACTCCCAGGGCCTCGGCTACCGCGCCATTTTCGGAAGCCGCGCGCAGCATCGATCCGGTGCGCGTTCGCTCGATGGCCCACCAGAGCGTAAAAGAAACCACTAGCCCAACCGCCACCACCCAGAGCCGATAGGCCGGAAAAAATATAAATCCAAGGTCGATGCCACCGGCCAACCATTCCGGCGGCGCGAACGGCAACCCAGTCGAGCCAAACTTGAGCTGGAACAGACCTTGTACGGCCATAGCCACCCCAAAGGTGAGCATGAATCCGTAGAGTGGATCCAATGCATAGGTGCGGCGCAGCAATCCGCGCTCGAGGAGCAAGCCGGCCAGGCCGACGCTCGTTGCAGCGACAACGAGGCCCGCAAGATAGTTCGCGCCCAAATAATGCGTTGCGGCCCAAGAGGCAAAGGCCCCCATCATGTAGAAAACGCCGTGGGCCATGTTGAGCGTATTCAGAAGGCCGAAGACCAAGGCTAGGCCGAGACTCATGAGCACATAGAAGGAGCCGTTAACCAGGCCTATCGTTAGATAGCCGAGGATGAGATCAAGCATGGTGGGCTCTCATAACGCAAGGCGTTCGACGAGCCGCACGCGAGCTGTCTCCGCCTCATCGGTGAATGATTCTTCGACGACCCGGCCGCTCTCAAGAACAACTACGCGGTCCGCGAGACGCATTACGAAGCCAAGGTTCTGCTCGACGAGAAGAATCGTGTAGCCGCGCCTCTTGAGCTCGCCGAGTGCGCGTTCGATCTGCTTGACAATCACTGGGGCGAGCCCTTCAGTGGGTTCGTCCAGCAGCAGAAGACGGGCGCCGGTTCGCAGAATCCGACCGATGGCCAGCATCTGTTGCTCACCACCGCTCAACTGTCCGCCAAAGTGGCGGCCTCGTGATTTCAGGTTCGGGAACAGGTCTATGACCTCTGCCTGTGTCATGCCCCCAGCCCCGACGCACGGCGGAAGAAGCAGGTTTTCGAAGACCGTGAGACTCGTGAAGATCGCCCGTTCTTCCGGACAGTAGCCGATGCCCAGCCGAGCGCGGTCGGAGGGGCGGAGGCCGGTTGCACTGCGGCCAAACAGCGTGACCGATCCAGCCTGCTTCGGCAGCAGGCCCATGATGGCCCGCAACGTGGAGGTCTTGCCTGCACCATTGCGGCCTACGAGGCCCACCACCTCGCCTTCGCCAAGATGAAAATCAACGCCGAATAGAACCTGCGAATCTCCGTACCAGCCTTCAAGCTGCGCCACGTTGAGCAGAGTCCCGGTGGGATGCGGTTTTTTTGCAGAAGTATCAAGCATCGCGTTCTGCTCCGATGTAGGCTTCGACCACGCGTGGGTCCTGCGCCACTTCGCCGTAGGTGCCTTCGCACAGCACCGTGCCTTCAGCCATGACCGTGACCCGCCTCGCCAGCGTTTCGACGACCTTCAGGTTATGTTCCACTAGCAGGACACTGCAACTGCACGCGGCTTTGGCGATCAGTGCCACGACCGGCGGGATGTCCTCTCGCGCAAGGCCCGCCATGGGCTCATCGAGCAGCAGCAGTTTGGGGCGCAACGCCATCGTGGTGATAATTTCCAGCAGACGACGTCGGCCATACGAAAGATCCGCAGCGCGCCGATGTCGCACCGCAGCCAGACCAGTGCTCTCCAGCAGTTCCTCCGCATACGCCTCAAGGGAATAGTGGGTTGAGTGTCGACGCAGGAATCCGTAGACCGTTGCATCTCGTGCCAACGCCATGCGCAGGTTGTCACTCACCGAGAGATTCGGAAAGATCGAGCAGATTTGGAATGACCTGGCCAGCCCGAGGCGAGCCAACCGATCTGCGGCAACACCGGTCACATCAATGCCGTTGAAGCGCATGGTTCCGCTCGCGGGCTTCACGAATCCGCTGAGAGCGTTGAAGAGGGTTGTTTTACCAGCACCATTAGGGCCGATGACGGCATGGACGCCCGTGAATCCCAACTGCAGGCAGACGCCCCGCAGTGCCCTGAAACTGCCGAAATCGACGCGCAGATCCGAGGTACTTAGCAACGTTCCCGTGCTTTCCGCTGCACGTTGCCTGCAGGCCTGCGGCGTGAGGACACCGGCATGAGACAACGGGCGCAGATGTGTCATTTGGCTCGAGCCTGCAATTTGCAGCCAGAGGCGTCCGCTTTGCGGAAAGCGATTTCTGCCGGAACGGTGGCGATACGCTCGTAGTAGTCCCACGGCTCACGGCTCGCGGCCGGCGCTTTCACTCGGTAGACGCCCAGATCGTAAGTGACGCGGCCATTGGCCTGCACGCGCGCTTCGCGGCCGAACTTGTCGACAGGAATCTGTTGCATCGCTTCATTGATCCTGGCTGCGTCGTCCGTCTTGGCGACGCGAGCTGCTTTTAGGAAATGTGTCACGGAGGTGTAGACACCCGCTTGCTCCCGAGTGGGCATCCGGCCTTGCACCTTGAAAAACCGGCGCGCGAACGCTCGCGTACCGTCCGTGTCGTTCCAGTAGAAGCCAGTCGTAATGAGCAGGCCTTGCGCCGCCTCCAGGCCGACACTGTGGATGTCGGTGACGAATGCATGAAGCGCTGCAATCTGCTGTCCGCCGCGAGTGATGCCGAACTGTCCCGCTTGCTTGATAGCATTGACAGTATCTGCTCCCGCACTGGCGAGTGCCACGACTTGGGCTTTGGAGGACCGGGCACGCAGCAGCAGTGTGGAGAAGTCTGCCGTGCTCAGAGGGTGACGCGCGCTGCCAAGCACACTGCCCCCGCGCTCTGTCACCACATGCGAGGCGTCGTCCTCCAGGGCATGGCCAAACGCATAGTCGGCTGTTAGAAAGTACCAGGACTTCAGTCCTTTATCCATCAATGCAGACGCTGTTCCTTGCGACAGAGAAAACGTGTCATCGGTCCAATGGGTGACGTAGGGCGAACATTGCCCACCGGTGATCCCGACACTCGCCGCGCCAGAGATCATCAGGGATCGCTTCTTCTCTGTAGCGATCGTCATTAGCCCGAATACGACACCCGAGTGCGGAAGATCGACAATCACGTCCACGCCCTTGCGGTCGAACCACTCACGTGCAATCGCGGAGCCGATCTCAGGCTTGTTTTGATGGTCTGCGGTCAGTAGTTCGACGGGGACGCCGTTCACGGTATCTCCAAAGTCCTCGATGGCCATCCTGGCGGCAAGAATTGAACCGGGCCCGCCCACATCGGCAACCACGCCGCTCTGGTCGCCCATTACACCGATAACAATCTTGTTATCGGTGTACTGGGCAAGGGCGGATGCGGATAGGCTTAGCAGCGCAGCGCAGGAGATGAGTTTTCGCAACATAAGACTCTTTCTAGGTGGCGCGGAGTGAAACGGCCGTGGAGTTAGGCCAATGGCGTAGTGACTTCGGTCGAAATCGTCATGGTGAGGCCTGGGAGCGCTCTGCCATCTGTGCCGTCGCTCGGCAAACCCAAGAACGAGAGAATGGTCGGAGCAATGTCGAGCAAGCTCGTCGCATGTTCGACATTCGAACCATGGAGATCCGGATGATTGGCGATGAGAAACGGTCGGGTTTCATCGGCTCCCCAACCACCATGCTGTCCATCGCCCGTCACCGACGTCTTGCCTGGCTCCGACACGGTCCAACGCTGTCCTTGGACGCCATAGCTGTTCTGCTCGTCCAGGCGTGCCATGTTCACTGCCGCGACCAGGCCGTCCCGCGCTGCGAGCCCTTGTTGCGCAAGCGCCTCATCGGCGAGGATCTGGTCGACCCAAGGTTGCTCGCGCAGCCTGCCAAGGAGCCTGATCAGCGCGGGGCGTCCTTTCGATGTCGCATAGAGCAGTGCTGCGGTTCCCTGGCCTGCTACGGCAATGTCTCCCTCCGCCAGCAACGTCTGAAATCCTTGAGACGAAATCCAGGCGTCGATGTCGACGCTGGCACCGATAGTTTCCTGTCCGTGGTCCGATCCGATCAGCAGGAGAATTTCGTCCCCTTGCGCACGGAGTCGCCTAACAGTCTGAATGACCTGATGCACACAACCATCCGTATGGAGCAGCGCCTGATGGTGCGCCGGAGACCCGAGCGGGGCTACATGCAAAGTGAGGTCCGGATTGGCCAGCCACAACGTCGCCACGGACGGCTTGCGATCAGTGAGGACTTCGGCGCAGAAGCGCTCGGTCATGAATGCATCGCCCGCGAGATCATGGCTCACGTTCAGCGCTGCCGCCCCCTCAATCAGCCTACCGCCAGGTCCGTAAGAACCTGCGCGGTGATAGACGTAGCCGAAGTTTTCAGGATCGAGGAAGTAGGCCGCGCCCGGCGAAACGTTGGAGAAGGCGATAAAACCACCGACGCTAACGACGCGTTCGGCGAGTGTTGGTACGTGAAGCGTTCTGCCAGTTGCTCGCCGCATATGGTCTCGAAAGTCTGGCGCCCCCACATCCCGGACGACAATACGCCCCTCCTCCAGCAGCCCCATCCGATTCCCATGAAGTCCGTGGCGGCGGGGCTCGCAGCCGGTCGCGATGGACGCAGCCGACACACGGGTGACGGAAGGAAAAACGGAGTGATGATCGGCACACCAGAGACTCTCTTCGGCGAATTGGCGCAGCACCGGTGTGAGCGCACCATTGACCCAGTCTCGACCGAGCCCATCGCAACAGACGAAGACGACTCGACGGTAAGTCATCATTTGGCGCGCCCAAGGCGTGTAGCCGACGACCAAGGTTGATCCTGTTGGCTCAATGCCGCAGCGAAGGCATCAAAGTTTCGCAACGGCTTGGCGGTGAATGCGGCGGGAAGATCGAAGTTCGCGATGAACGGGACGGCCTGTTCATGGGTGCTTCCATGTGAACGAAGCGGCCGGTCGAGTCCTGACAGGTCATGCTCGGTGGCGCGCGTTCCGAGCACGGTGACTGCGTCGGCCAGTACGCAAAGGTCGCCTATGCGATCGCCAGGAAGTTCCAAGATGGACATTGCATCCTGCCGTCCGAGCACGGTCTCAACGCCCGGGAGGCGCGCGAGCAATCGATGCACTGCATCCACGTTCTGGTCGTACGGCACATACACGGTAGCGAACCCACCGAATGCACCGTGGTGCCGAACGTAGGGGTCTGTGATCGGCAACACGACGCGCGCATTCGCCTTCGGCACAATTTGGTCCAGCGCATCTGCAAGAAAAAGGATGTTCGGCTTGCCCTCTGATCCAGCCTTGGCGTTCATGCCGTGATCGGCCGTGAGCACGATGCGCGCGCCGATGGCATCCATAAACGCGAGGTAGCGATCGACCATACCGACAAAACGATTGGCCTCCTCCTCACCCGGCGCGTACTTGTGCTGGATGTAGTCGGTGGTTGATAGGTAGACGAAGCCGGGAGTCCAGCTCTCCAGAAGACGCTGGCCCGCGAAGAAGACCGCCTCGCTCGCGGCAGCGCTGTAAATCGAGGGCTGGTCTGGCGGCAGGAAGCTCGCGGCCTCGGCCGAGGGAGACTCGATCGAGAAGCAGATGCCAGACGGGACATCCGGAAGTCCGTGGGCAAGCAGTCTCCGCAGCTTGTCTTTGGCCGTCACGACCGCGGTACGTACACCGCTGGCCGCCAGCGCGGCGAGGATGCTCGGCGCCCGCAGGAACCGGGGTTCGCTCATCATGACTTCGGCACCAGCTGCCTGGTCGTAGAAGTAATTGCCGGCGATGCCGTGCACACCGGGTGGCACCCCGGTGACGATGGAGACGTTGTTCGGATTGGTGAAGCTCGGCATGGCCGATCGCGCGGCGTGGCAACGCCCCTGTTTGTGCAAGGCCTGCAGAAAAGGCGCGTCATCGCTGGCGAAGGCAGCTTCCAGATAGCGCCAGTCGAAGCCATCGACGCACGCGACCACGGTCGGCTGTGTCGGCAAGTTGTAGCCACGACCATTCACTTCCATGGCGCGTGTCACTTGAATCACTTCATTCATCCAGTACCTCGACTCATTTGAGACCCATAAGGTACATGTGGGATGTGACTCTTTTGTGACTTTAAGAACGCATTTGTGCCAGTTGCTCCAATCCCCCTAGCCTAGACTTCCGCGGCGCGGTCTATACGTGGTTCAGCAGGCCGCGGCAATAAGCCTCATGGCGCCCGGTACCAATATCACGGAGAACTTGATGAAACTTGAGAAGGTGGAGGTGGACAGTGATGACCTTCCGTCCGCAGATGCGCAGGCGATGGCGCGGATTTGCTGGTATTACTTCAAAGAGGGGCAGACGCAGGAAGCAATCGCGCAACGGCTCGGACTGACGCGCAAACGGGTCAACAGGGTTCTCAACGATGCCAGAGGGAACGGCTTTGTTCAAATCACGATCAACAGTCCTGTTGGCGCCTGCGTCGAGTTAGAGGAGGGGTTGGTCCGCGGCTACGGTTTGCTGCGTGCCATCGTGGCCCCGTCACCCGAAGCCGGGGGGGATGTTCGGGCGGTGGTTGGTGCGGCTGCGGGACACTACGTATCCGAGCATCTGGCGGACGGGGCTGCCCTGGGAATTACATGGGGCGGCACTATTAATGCCGCTGCTCAAAACGTGCTCCGTCGCCAAGGGAGAAACAACGCTGTCGTCCTGATGTGTGGCGGTCTGGCCAAGAGTACGCGGATCAACCCATACGACAATGCGGCGATCTTTGCGCGAGCTTTGGATGCCACTTGTTACTACATGACGGCGCCTATGTTCGCTGAGACAGCTGAACTCCGCGACGCGCTGGTCCGCAGCGAACCTGTTCACAGCGTCCTTAAGATGGCCCAACGTGTAGACATGGCATTATTGAGTGCTATAGATCTATCTGAGAAATCCAAAGCACTTGAGTACGATGTGATTTCTCGGGAAACTTGGCGATCGCTTCAAGATGCTGGCGCGGTCGGGGATATTTGTGGACATTACCTGGACGCCCAAGGAAGTTCGATTACACATCCCATCGTGCAGCGCACGATTCATCCAACCCAGGATGTACTTCGGCAGATTCCCGCTCTCATCCTCGCCGCTGGTGGATTGCACAAAGTTCCAATCATTAGGGCCGCGATGCGGGCAGGTCTTTGTCACGTGTTGATCACCGATGAAACTGCTGCTTCGGAGCTACTGAGATACTCTTGACCGCCTCTGATGCGTCAGAGGCGGTCAAAGCTGCCAGATGTTGATGGCACTCTCTATCCCTACCCGACTGTCGGGCTGCGGCTCCTACTGAGCATCCATGAGACACCGCCGTCTCTAATTGTGGCGCTCAAGGTCAGACCAAGCCTCTGTTCGATCACCGGTCGCCAGGGAACGAGGCTGAGCCCCATGCCGGCATCGAGCATATCGAAACGGCCGCTGGCGAGTTGCAGGCTGCGGCGGTAGATCACGCTCGCCTGCCGCCGTCTTGCAGCGGGCGATAGTTGTTCGACGATCCGCAGGTCCGGCATCGCCGGATGACCATCGAAGTCGACACGTCAGGGCCCCGGCTCACCCTCTTGCGCGTCGCCCTCAACAGGGGCGGCATCCCGGCGGCTTGGCCCGCGCCGCCCCGGCTCGGCCGGCACACGTGCAGCGCGACACTGAACTCAGCGCAGCGGCGCAAGTTTCGGCGAGATCGACTGCGCTGATGGGGTTGAACCACCACAGCACCGCCGACGTCGTGACGAGCCACGCAACAACAGCACCCCAGAGCACGGCATGGCGCATGTGGTGGGAGACGCGAAGCGGTGCGACGCGCGGCTCAGCTATGCCGACACGGCGTCTTTTTTCCCGAACGTCGAGATCGAACCGCGAAGCGACTGCTCCTGGTCGCGCAGCGCCGAGGTGGTCGCGGTGAGTTGCTCGACGAAAGATGCGTTCTGCTGCATCGACCCGTCGATTTCGCGAAGCGCGACGTCGAATTGCGCCAGCCGCGGCTGATCCGCCGCCACCCGCGCAACGCTTTGCTGCACCAGGGCGCCGACGGACCGAACCGAGGCAACGACCTGCTCCATGGTGATCCCGGCTTCATCGACAAGTCGGCTGCCTGCGGCAACGCTTTCAACCGACCCCTTGATCAGCACTCGAATCTCTTTCGCGGCGGAGGCGCTGCGCTGCGCCAGCACGCGAACCTCCGACGCGACGACGGCAAAGCCCCGCCCCTGTTCGCCGGCTCGCGCCGCTTCCACCGCGGCGTTCAAGGCGAGGATGTTCGTCTGGAAGGCAATGCTGTCGATGGTGCCGATGATCTCGGAGATCTTGTTGGCGCTGTGCTGAATCGCCCGCATGGTGTCGACGACTTTTTCGACGGCCACTCTCGCTTGCTCGGCGGATTGGCGCACGCCGTCGCTTGCGCGGCCGGCTTCTGCGGTGCATTCCAGACTCTTCCGCGAGCTTTCGAGAAATGCCGACACTTCGGAGCTGATCGCCTGCGTGCGCGCGGCGTTGGCCTCGGTACGCCCGGAAAGGTCAATCGTGCCTTGGGCAATCTCATTCACCGCGACGCCCAGGGTCTCCGCGGTCGCGTTCACACCGCCCAGCATGATCGCCAGTCGCGTGCGCATCGCTTCGACCGATGCAATCATGTCGTCTTGCTTGAGTCCCGGCGACGTTGAATGCAAGGCGAGGTCTCCGGATGAAATGCGGGCGGCCATGCTCGCGACTTGGAAGGAGCCGAAGACCAGACGGTGCGTGCTGACCGCCATGTAGCACAAGGCGGCGGCTTGGAACGCGCCGACGCCACCGTGGACCACGAAGTGTCCCCACGGGCCTCGCATGTCGCCCCAAACGATCGCGCCGAAGCCCATCGGCTGCAAGACAGTGAAGACCAGGTGGTGCAAGGCAATGGTCACGTAGGCGGCCACCACCGTACGCCAATCGACATACACCAGCAGGATGGACATCATCACGAAGAAGCTGAAATGCGCTTCCATGTCGCCATGTGTCTGTTGAACGATCAGGCCGGTGAAAACCATGAAGGAGATTGCCATCGCCACGCGCGAGACGAGCGCAGCGGGCGCGATTTTGGAGAGCCACCACGGCATCGCCAGCGCAGGGCAGCCGACCAGAAGCGCCAATGTCACGGTGTCTGTTGCAATGCCGAAAGCAAGGCAGACCAGCAGGTGGAGGCTGCCACACAGCAAGGCCAGACGATGTGCTCGCCGATAGAAAGCTAAAGTCTTGTCCTGGATAGATTCAACTCGCACAGTCTCTGTCCTGCAGTCGTCTGCGTGCCGCATTGAGCCAGCAACGGGGTGGCGGATACTGTCCGCGGTAGGGATCGGGCCCATTTGCCGGAAATCCTCTCGCAGCACCAACGCTACTTCGGCAGTTTCGGAGGAAACCTGAGCGGCATGGCCCTTTGCAGGGTCGACCGGTGCGTGATAGGTCGCACCGGGACTGGTCGCTCCGCGCGGTCGCGCCGGCGGGCTATTGCGCAGCGTCCGATTTGGCGAGTCGCCGGTAGATGCTGCTGCGGTTGATTCCCAGGCGACTGGCGGCCAAGGTCACGTTGCCGCCGCTGTCCGCAAGCGCCTGCCGGATCAGATGGAGTTCCGAGCAGCGCAGGGTTTCGAGGGGCTGGATCGGCTGCGGTTGGCCGTGGGCGGGCACCGGCCGACGGCCACCGATCCGGTCGCCAGCCGCCGAGGATCGTGACCCCGGACTGCTCGAAAGCCGGGAATAGAGCTGCAACCCGCTGCGGGTGTGCAATTCGCTCAATTGCGTCGCGTCGCGAACCGAAAGTTGCCGCGAAAGGTCAACATCCATCAGCGCAGTGAACTCCAGGCCGACCATTTCGGCCCGCGAGGTGCAGAGCAGCCTGAGTGCGCTTCGGTTGACACCGACGATTCGATTGCTGCCGTCGATGGCGATGATGCCCTCCATCGGCGTCCCGACGAGTTCGGGTCGTACGTGAAAATGCACCACGACCGGGCAGTCCTGCGACACGGTGAAGAGACCGTTCTCGATGCCGGTCGACGCGAGCACGACGAGCGACATGACGTCGAAGCCGGGCACCGATTCGTAGGACGCGATGCTCAGCGCACCGAGCCGGCGACCGAACGGATCGTCGATCGGGGCCGCCACGCAGAAGTACCCGCGGTTGTTCGCGGCGTAGTGGGCGTCCATGCCGACAAGATACGGTATTCCTTCGGTCAAGGCGATCGACGGCGCGGTCGTTCCGACGCAGTGCTCGTCCAGATTCACGCCCGTGCGCGACACGGCTTGCAGCGCTTTGCGCGACGCGCACTCGTTGATGAGGCGATCGATGACGACGGAGCGTTCGTTGACCAAGAGCACCGAGCAGTCGGCGTTGCGCAGCGCCCGTGCGAGCCGTTCGGTTTCCGGCTTCGCGTGCTCGGTCAAGGCGGCGTAGCGGTCATCGATCTCGGCCAGCATCGAACGCCCGACCAGTTCGAAACTCACGTTTTCGTGCGGCTCCAGGCCGGCAGCCTCGCTGCGTTCCCACGAGCGCAACAGCGGCGATTCGTCCGCTCTGGGTTCGATCCAGGGCGTCTGCCCGTAATTTGCACGGACGACCTGCAGACGGTCGAGAAGACGGTTCCCTTGCGATTGCATTGCAGTGCCCCGGCAGTTTGCCCGAGCCCGAGTGTCGCCGTTTGCGACAGTCCGAGGAAGGGCAACGACCCTGAGCGGCTTTTCAAAGGCGATGTCGCAGCTTGCGACGCGTTGTTGCGTCCCGCCAGGCTCGTGGATCGGCGTTTCTACCGAGTCTCCGGTCGAGCCATGTCAGTAGTTTCCCTGGGTGCCTTTGCGAAAAGGTCGTATCGCAGGAAGCTAGCGTCCGCAACACGGAGACGGCAGGCATCAAGTCGCCGACTTCCCCCTTCGTCATTTACAGGAGACGCGTGATGACAGTTCTCGCAAAACCTTCCCTTGCGACTGCGCAGGCTGCGCCCGCCAAGAAGTTCCCCATCGACTTTCGAATGTTCGCCCTCGGCGCGGTCGTGATGGTGGCGGTCTATGTCGGCTACCGCGTCATCCAGCAGTACTACGGCCTGACCATCGGGCTCGATTCGACGGAGCCGATTTACCAGGACACGTGGATGCGCTTGTTCTGGATACAGCTGCCCGTGCTTTTCGGGTTTGCCGGACTGGTCCAGGTCTATCTGTTCTTCACCCGCGACAAGAACGTCGAGAACGTCGCGCCTGAAGTCGAGCTGAAGCGCTACATGGCGCTCACCATGTGGCTGGTTCTCTACAGCTTTTCGTTCTATTGGACCGGCAGCTTCTTCGCCGAAGGCGATGGCAACTGGCACCAGACGGTGTTGCGCGACACACCGATCACGCCGAGCCACATCGTGCTCTTCTACGCCTGCATTCCGATCTACCTGACGCTCGGCGTGGGCAGCTTCGTGTACGCCATGACCCGGCTGCCCGACTTCAGCCGCGGCATCTCTCTGATGCACGTGTTCACGGTCGTCGGCCCCTTCCTGATCCTGCCGAACCTCGGCTACAACGAGTGGGGTCACGCCTACTGGCTGACCGAGGAAATCTTCTCGCACCCGCTGCATTGGGGCTTCGTCGTGATGGGCTGGAACGCGCTCGGCCTGGCGGGGGTTCTGATGCAGATCATCGGGCGCATGAAGGTTCTCCTGCCGCAGGTCTTCGCCCGCGTCGGCGCCGAAGCCTGAGGACCTGACCCGGTTGCCCGCCCGAATCCGCAGGACGGGCAACGACCCACCCAGATCGACTTCGGCTTGGAAATGCCGGAGCAGCGAAGTGTTCGGACCGCTTCTGCGCAGCCCTGGGCGGCTGCGCAACGGACGATATTCAAGGACGACAAATGACCACCGAGACATTGATCCCCAGAGATCTCGCGCCGCCCTCGACGGCACCGAGCACGACGCGCGGCAGGGTCAATTCAGACCCTGTCCTCAACGTCGCAGGGCTGTCACCCGAAGCGGCGCGGATTTCCCGCATCTTCGACTTCCTGGTGGTCGCGGCGGTCGTGACGCTCTTCACCGGCGCCATCCACCTGCACACGATGTTGCTGGCCGGCGACTGGGACATGTTCACCGACTGGAAGGACCGCCAGTACTGGCCCCTGATACTGCCGGTCGTGCTGATCATGTTTCCCGCGGCGCTCCAGGCGGTGTTCTGGAAGTTCTTCAGGCTGCCGATCGGCGCGACGGTCGGCGCGACCTGCCTGATGCTCGGCGTCGCGATCACCCGGCCGATCCAGTTCATGGTGTGGACCGACTACCCGCTGAACATGGTCCTGCCCGCACAGATGATCGCCGGGGCGATCGTGCTGGATGTCTTCCTGCTGATCCTGCGCAACCCGCTGTTCACCGCCATTTTCGGCGGCTTCGCGTTCGCCTTTTTGTACTACCCGTCCAACTACATCATCCTGGCGCCGTTCTACGTGCCGGTCAGCCACCAGGGAATGATGGCGTCGATGGCCGACCTGATCGGCTACATCTATCCGCGCTCGGCCACGCCGGAATACATCCGCATCATCGAACGGGGCACGCTGCGCACCTTCGGCGACTCGGCCGCCTGGGTGTCGGCGCTGTTCTCGGGCTTCATCTGCATCTTCATGTACTACGCATGGTGGAAGCTCGGCGAGGCGATGGCGTCGGCGAGATTCCTGCCGAACAACGCAAAGGTCATGTCCTTCATGGGCATCAAGAAGGCGTCCTGAGATGAGATCAACGAACCACATTCTGTCGAGCCGGGCCCTCCTGCAGCGCGTGCTGCGCTGGGTCTTGGCAGTCGGCCTGGGGCTGGCGGCCGCGGCCACCGCGAACGCCCACGGCGAACGCGCGCAGGAGCCGTATTTGCGGACCCGCACGGTCCAGTTCTACGACGTCGACTTCGACAAGACCGCCGTCGCCGTCAACGAGCAATTCGTCGTCAAGGGCCGGTTCCGGCTGATGGAGGACTGGCCCGATGCCGTGTCGCAGCCCGACGTGGTCTTCCTGTCCACCTACTCTCCGGGGCCGGTCGTGACGCGCGTGGAAAGCTACCTGAACGGGCAGCCGGCGCGGCAGTCTTTCGCCAAGCTGGAGAAGGGGCGCGACTACGACTTCAAGATCGTGCTGAAAGGCCGCGTGCCCGGGCGCTATCACATCCACCCCATGCTGTCGATCAAGGGGTCGGGCCCGCTCGCCGGGCCCGGCGAGTGGATCGAGATCTCGGGCAACAAGGCCGACTTCCGCGAGCCGGTCACGACCATGACGGGTGACAAGGTCGACAACCTCGAGTTCTACGGGCTGGGTCGCGCGCTGGCGTGGTACGGCTTCTGGATTGCGCTCGCAGCGTTCTGGCTGCTGTTCTGGCTGGTTCGGCCGCTGCTGGTGCCGCGCTGGATCGCGCTGCAGAAGGGTCGCGAAGACCTGCTGATCAGCGGCCGCGACCTCGGCGTCGGCATCGCGCTCGGCGTGCTGGTCGTTGGCGTCGTGTTCGGTGGTTATGCGCAGGCCAAGAAGGCGTATCCCTACGTCGTGCCGCTGCAGGCGGGAACGAACAAGACCGAGCCCCTGCCGCGCGGCAGGGCGGACGTCGACGTCAAGGTCCTGAAGGCGAGCTACGACGTCCCGGGCCGCTCGATGCGGATCACGGCGCAACTGACGAACAAGGGCAGCGAGCCGCTCTCGATCCTCGAGTTCACGACGGCCAACGTGCGGTTCATCAACGCGCAGGCGCCGGGGGCGGTCCAGCTGATGGCCACCGCCTCGCCGAAGGTCCTGGTCGCGCCCGGCGGGCTCGGGCTTTCCGACGCCAGGCCACTGCAGCCGGGGGAGACGCGCGAGATCCGCGTCGACGCGACCGACGCCCTGTGGGAGCTCGAACGCCTGGTCAGCTTCCTCACCGACGTCGACTCGAAGTTCGGCGGCCTGCTGTTCTTCGTGAACGACAAGGGCGAGCGTCAGCACGCCGAGATCGGCGGCCCGATCCTCCCCGTCTTCACGCAGATCTGAGATGACGTCCTCCTGGCGTTCGATGCTGGCAGCGCTGGCCGTGTTCGGTTGTGGCCTGATGCCGCAAACGGCCGCCGCCCACGGTGGCCTGGCGATGGAACAGGACATGTGCAAGCTCACCGTGGGCCCGTACATGATGCACTTCGCGGGCTACCAGGAAGATGCGCAGCGCAGCGAGTTCTGCGAAGACATCCCGCATCGCGGCAAGACGATCGTCGTGCTCGACTTCGTCGACATGGCCTTGCGCGGCATGCCGGTGGAAGTGCGCATCGTGCGCAAAACGGGGGTGCCGCTCGAGCAGGCACCCGTGGTCCTGCGGGTGTCGCCGAAGCTCTTTCCCAACGGCACCATGACCTTCACCCACGACTTCGCGGATGACGGCGACTACGTCGGCCTGATCAGCGTCGGCGCCGATCGGCAGTACACCTCGGTCTTTCCGTTCTCGGTGGGCGTGGACCGCACCACGCCGAAGATCGCGGCGGGCGTGGCGGTGTTGGCGCTGCTTGGCCTGGCAGCCTTCTTCTTCGCACGGCAACGGCTCAGCCGTGCCGTGTACGAGGCGCGTCGAGAGGCACGGACGTGAGCGGCGTTCGAGCGGGATGTGCAAGGGCATTCGTCGCGCTGGCGCTCGGTCTGGCGTGCGCGGCCGCGGCCGCGCATGCCTACCTGCAGCGCAGCGAGCCGCCGCCCAATGCCGTCGTGGCGCAGGCGCCGTCGGAGCTTCGGCTGCGGTATTCCGAGGCCGTCGAGCCCGCGTTCGTCAACGTCGAAGTCCTGCGCGATGGCCGACCGGTGGAGAGCCTCGGGGCCGCGCAGGTCGACAAGGACGGCAAGACGATCCGGGTCGAGATGCCGGCTGCCGGCGACGGGGCTCCGGCCGGCTACGAGGTGCGCTGGCGCATCGTGGCCAAGGATGGCCATCCGACCCAGGGGCGCTTCGCCTTCCGTGTCGGCGTGAAGTGAGGCCGGCCGTGCAAGGATCGGGTACGACGCTCGTATCGCCGCGGTCGCCTGCCGGGTCGGCAGCCTCTTCATGATCCGTGCGCTCGTCCTGATCTGCGCCAGCGCGTCGCTCGGGCTGTGGCTGGCCGATCTCTTCTTGAGGGCACGGCTGCTTCCGGAGGACTCCGGCCGCTTGCGCCGCATCGCCCGGCTGGAAGTGTTCGGTGCGGCCTGCTTCCAGAGCTGGCTGCTGTACAGCCACGGAACGATGCTCCTCGACAACGCCGGCGGGTCGACCTGGGTGGACGCGCTTCGGGCATCGACGCGTACGCACGTGGGGTCGGTGCTCTGGTGCCAGTGGCTGCTGCTCGTCGTCGCCGGACTGGCGGCAGGCCTCGGTGCCGGTCGGACAGTCGCGGTGGCGCTGGTCGCGTCGTTGATCACCGCTGCGATGTCGGGGCACGTCGCGGCCAGCGGCGAGTCGATGCTGCTGTCGGCCGTGGCGGTCCTGCACGTGGCGTTGGTGGGGATCTGGTTCAGCGGGTTGCCGGCCCTGTGGCTGCTGTGGCGGCACCGGCGGTCCGGGGAGGCGCTCGACCTCCGCGCCCTGCGCACCTTCAGCCGCTTCGCGGTGCCGGCGATGCTGCTGATCCTGGTCTCGGGCGGGCTGCTGGCAACGCGCACCGTCGGCCGCTGGGCGGCGCTCGTCGCCACGCCCTATGGCTGGCTGCTGCTGGCGAAGCTGGGATTGCTTTCCTTGGCCCTGGCTTGCGCCTGGAAGCTGAGGCGGTCGCTGGGCGCGCAGCGCGGACCGAACAATGCGTCGGCGTCGGCGTCGGCGTCGGCGACGAACGGCCGCTGGCTCGCATGCGAGGGCGTCCTGTCGTGCGGCGTGATCGCTGCCGCCAGCACCCTGGCGACCTGGGTCCCGGCGGCGCACCAGTCGTTCGACTGGCCGTTCGGCTTCCGATTGGCGCCGCAGGCGGCGTGGTTGCA
>CAZZWY010000004.1:0-1386 GCA_964657785.1 uncultured Acetobacteraceae bacterium | reverse complement strand
AACGGCAGGAGCAGATCCGGTGGCCGCTTGCTGCCGCGGCGGCGCTGGGGATTTTCGGTCTCGGCCTGGGCGCCGCGACCTGGCGCCGCCGTCGCCGCTTCGCGGTGGTGACGGCGTGCGCTTCGCTGACCTGCGGCGCGGCGCTGGCGGTCCCCGCCCTGACGGTCGATGCCTATCCCAGCTCCTACGCGGCCTCCGCCGCGCCGTACGACGCTGCCTCGGTCGAGGCGGGGGCGCACCTCTACCAGTCGCTCTGCGCTCAGTGTCATGGCGCAGGGGGGCAGGGCGACGGCCCCCTGGCCAAACGCCTCCAGCCAGCGCCGGCCGACCTGACCGCGCCGCACCTCGGCTTGCACCTGCACGGCGACATGTACTGGTGGATCACGCACGGCTATGCCGGGTCGGCGATGCCCGCCTTCGAGGCCCGCACGACCGAACTCGAGCGCTGGCAACTCGTCGACTACCTGACCGCGCTGTCTCTCGGCTACCAGGCGCGCTCGCTGGACGAGCGGCCGGTCGCCGGCTCGCCGTGGTTGCCATCGATCAACTTTCGGTATCCGATCGGCAAAGGCGACTTCGCGCAGTTGTCGGAGTCGCAGCCGGATTCGCCGGTGTTGCTGGTGTTGATCCGCGATCCGGCCGAGTGTTCGCGCATCGGCGAATTGGGTGTAGCGCCGAGCAGCGTGCCAGGGGCCGGCTTCAAGACGCTCGCCGTCGTCGAGCCGGGCGTTCGATGCCCCCGTCCCCCGCCGCCTGGCGTCGATGTGGTACCCGACACCGGGGGCGAGATCTACGCGGCCTGGTCGCACTACCGCCGCACGCTGGCCCAGCCCGATTTTCGCGACGAGCAGCCCGAGCCGGCGCGGATGGAATTGCTGGTCGACCGCTACGGCTATGTGCGGGCCCGCTGGCGCGCCGACGAAGGCGCGCGCAAGGCGTCGACCAATGCGCTGCTGTCGGCGCTCCAGATCCTTGCACAGGAACCCGAGTTCCCGCCGGCCGATGTCCATGCGCACTGACCGCAGGCCGCCGTCGCACGACGGGCGGCGTCGCGTGCGCGGGGTCCTGCTCGCGGCGCTCTGGTGCTCGGCCTGCACACTGGTCGGCGGTGCCGAATCGGCCCCTCGGACCTTCGTTCCCGGCCTCGATGAAATCTGCACCGCGCACGGCGTTCCTCATCGGTGGACGAGGCCGACAACGCCGGACCTGACGGCCGGCGAAGGTATCGCGAAAGGCGCCCCGTGAAGGGCGTGACGTCGTCGGGCGCCATCGCCGCACTGTGCGCCGGCTTCGTGCTCGCGGGGCTGCTGCTCGCAGGGGCGTCGCTGCGCGCGCCGCCGAGCCTCGGCACCACCGCGGCCCTCGGCGCCGGGCGCTGCGCTCCCA
>CAZZWY010000003.1:26718-29080 GCA_964657785.1 uncultured Acetobacteraceae bacterium | reverse complement strand
GCTGCGGGGCGAGATCGCCGCGCTGATGCAGGCGGCGGTCGAGGCCGGCAGCGAGGCGCATGCCGACAGCCAAGAGCAGGTCGTGATCTCCGGCGAGCGCAACCTGCTGACGATGCAGGACTTCTCCAGCGACATGGGGAGCCTGCGCAAACTATTCGACATGTTCGAGCAGAAGACGCAGCTCATGCGGCTGCTCGAGGTCAGCAGCCGGGCGGAGGGCGTGCGCATCTACATCGGCGGCGAGAGCATGGTCGTGCCGTTCGAGGAGCTGTCGGTCGTCTCGGCGCCCTACGAGGTCAACGGCCAGGTCGTCGGCACCCTCGGCGTCATCGGCCCGACCCGCATGGCCTACGACCGCATGATCCAGATCGTGGACATCACGTCGCGTCTGGTAAGCAACGCACTGAGCGCCAAATAGGGCGCGTGGCCGACCCGACCGCCTCCCTACAATCGGCGCCTCGGGCCGTTAGCTCAGTTGGTTAGAGCAGAGGACTCATAATCCTTTGGTCGTTGGTTCAAGTCCAACACGGCCTACCATATATATCTCCACAAGGGGCCGCAAAGGGCGTTTGTAGACTCTCCTACCGGGCCACAGCGCTGGTTTTGCTACCACACAGGGCCGGGTAGTTCCGCTTGAATCCAGCGCTGCACCGGGTTACATGCCGGGTAACCGGAGCCACCCGGTGCAGCGCGGAGGAGAGTTACCCGGTATGGCAGCGGCCGACACCCTGAGCGACAAGGCGATCAAAAGCGCGATTCGCGCTGCGGTCGCCGCAGGCAAGTCCGCACGCGTGTTGTTCGATTGAACTTGGTCCATAGTTGCGTGAAAGCCCCTGGTTTGGGCAAGTTGGTGGTCGGGGGGACGACCAGCGTAACCCGACAAGGGGCGCTCACCCCTGTTCAAGGCTTGGGTCGCCTAGTGACCCGGGGGGCGCGCGCTTCGGCGTACACGGAGAAGGCTCGCAGCGTACCGAGGTTGCTCCGCATTGCTGGGGGCAACCTGATTCCTCCACGGTAGGTCTGCCCGTTCTGCGGGTCGCGGTAGGTCTGCTGAAAACTGAGCAGACCCTCTTCGCCATGCAGTTCGACCAGCATGGCTCGGGCATCACGCAGCTCGCGCCCGTGGGCGTCCGCGGCAAGCTCCTGCGCCCCGCAAAGGGTATCGGTTGAACCGACCCCCCTTTCGCGAAGCCCACCGGGGAATTCTCGGTTCGCGTCCACGACCCGCGCGCATCGAAGGCGGCGTGTGACCACTGCAAGGAGGTCGCGAAACGCTACCCCCTTCAAACCCTCGGCTGCTCGTCCGTCCTCAATAGCTGCTCGGCGCTCCGCTCCTGGCGCGTGCGCTTGCCCAGCGTCCGCCGCGGGCTGCCGCACATCCAGCAGCTGCAGGGCGTCGGCGTGTCGATCGCCTTCGCGAGCGCCTTGGGCTCAGCGTGCAGGGCGCGGCCCCACCAGTGCTGGCGCGCGGACTTGAGGCGGGCCCGGTGACGGCGACGGAGCGAAAGCATGGGGCTCTTTGCCAACGAAGCTCAGCCGCCGTGCGTCTTCACCCACTCGCGCATGGCATCGTTGACCCGGGTCTGCCAGCCGCGGCCGGTCGCCTTCAACGCCTCAAGCACGTCGGCGTCGAACCGCAAAGTCGTCGCGACCTTTGTCGGCGTCTTCTGCGGTCCGCGCACGCCGAGCGTCTTGCGCAAGGCCGGCGGCAAGATCTCGTGCGCCGGCTTGAAGTCGCGCAGGTCGGCCGCGCTGATCTCGCGCACCTCGCCGTCGTCATCGATCAGGGGCGGACGCTGCTTCATATCGCTTCACCTCTCTGGTGTTGGCCTTCCGAAACGAGATCACCCGGATGCCGCCACGCACCGAGGTGAAGACGAGCACGTGCACGCGCTGGTCGAGCAAGCCGACCGCGATGAAGCGGTCCTCGGGATAGTCCGCGCGGTTGTCCTGCCGGACCAGCGCGGAGCCGAAATCGAAGTCGGCCGCCCGGTCGAACGACAGGCCGCGCGCGCGGATGTTCCTGTCGTTCTTCGCAGCGTCGAACTCGATTCGCATGCCATGCATCAGATTGTATGTACAGATGGGATGCGACGCTAGCAAATTGTTTGTACAGATTGATGGGCTTGAACGACGGATTCGCGGCTGCAGCTCTGGCGGCTCGAACCCGGGACGAAAGGGGGTCGGTTGAACCGACCCCCTTGGCGTGGCGCAGATGTCCCGCCTGAAGCCCCTCCGGCCGGATCGTCGATGCACCAGAGGCCGAAGGGCGTGCATCCTCCACCGCCAGCCCGGCCGCCCGCGGGCAGCATGAGCACAGATCGCGCTTGACCTGGGCGCGACCTGGGCACAAAGGTCCCAC
>CAZZWY010000003.1:17909-26708 GCA_964657785.1 uncultured Acetobacteraceae bacterium | reverse complement strand
CGCCGCACGCGCAACGCCGATTTGACTCCGCTCAAGAGAGTTTCCGCATGCACAGGCCGTTCCAGAATGACGACGTTCCCCAGGCGTTCGAGCAAATTGGCCGCGCCGGCCGGCCGCCGGCAAAGCGGGCTGCCCGGAAGCTGGTGAAGCAGCGACCGAGCCCTGGCTCCTCAACCGAGCAACGGAGGACCGAATGGAAGTTCAAAGCAATGTACAGCCATGCATCAAGGCGCGGGCTATCCGAACGGTCAAGAGGCCCGGCGTGCTGTCGTGCATCACCATCGAAAAGACCGCTCACGGGCGACGCGTCGGCGTTGAGCACTTCGACGTACCAGCGGAAGACTATGGCGACGGCAACATCACCGGCAATCCGAGCTCGCGTCCGAGTTCCTCGACGCAATCCGGGCGGGTACACGAGGATTCGATCCTCTCCAAGTGATTCAGGATGCTTGCAAGGCGCTGGGGGAGGGCGAAGACGAAGACGGAGTTGTCAGATCAGCATCGCAGAGCCGCCGGGGCGCAGCGGTCGGATTTCTTCGGACGCTTGAAGGCTTGCTCAAGAAGGTTGCTCAGGCCGGGCTGCACGAGCGTTACGTCGAGCAGACGATCGAATCCGCCCTCGAATGGAGGCGCAACGATGCCCAGGCGGCAGAAGACGAGAAGGCGGACTTTGTTCGCCGCATGAAGCGCGCCAAGGCGGCAAAGGCTGAGGCGCGGCTCTCACCGGGTAACTTGCCGGGTAACTGCGGTCTTTGGGAGACGCTAGCCCCGCAGGTCGGTAGAAACACAGCTTACCAGTGAGAACCGCGATCCTGGGCAAGGGTGCGCTTCGCCGGGCCGCTCCTGCGCTCGTCAAGGTCGGTGCCGCCATGCGTTCAGACGTCGTGCGAGTAGACGATGAAACCATGGTGCCTCGCGACCCTGTCGTACAGACGCCGGCCCGCGCCGTTGGTCTGGTGCGTCTGCCAATAGACCCGGTGAACGCCGGCTTCCCGCGCGGTCGCATACACCGCCTCGATCAGCCTGTGGCCGACGCCCTGCCCGCGCGCAGACAGCACGGTGAAGAGGTCCTGCAAGTAGCAGGTGAGCTCGATGCGCGTCGTGCTGCGGTGGTAGAGGAAATGCACCAGCCCGAGCAGCGCGCCGTTGCGCTCGGCAACCCGGGCGAAGACCGGCTCGGCAGGGTCCAGGAAGCGCTGCCACGTCGCCTCGGTGATGCGCGGATCGAGCGCCGTCGGGCCTTCGCGCCCGTAGAACGCGTTGTAGCCGTGCCAGAGCCGCAGCCAGGCGGGAAAGTCGGCCGTGACGGGCGGGCGGCACACGAAGTCGGTCATCGGCGTTGGTGGCGGTGGGAAAGCAAGGTTCTAGCACCTGCGGTGAACGCCCCAGGCGCCGGGGCCTCCTGGGAGGCGATCTCCAGCGGGATGCTGGCGCAGGTGGCGCACTGCGCCGCCGGCGCGGGCAGGCTCCGAGCGCCCGACTCCTCGGAAAGCTGAGGACCCCTTCGACGGCCCCACGTCCGGGCAGCGAATTCGAGAGCAAGACCCGGGGTGCTGCCGAACGAGCCTGTTCCTAAAGTGCGGTCATCGAATCAGACACACTGGAGCCAGCGATGAACAACACCCTCCGAGCACGCGCCGCCGCGATCGGCACCGAAGCCGACCCGCGTTGGGCCGCGGTCCGCTCGCGCGATCCACACGCGGACGGGAGCTTCGTCTATTCCGTGCGCACCACCGGCGTGTACTGCCGGCCGAGCTGCGGCGCACGTCCGGCGCGGCCGGAGAACGTCGCCTTCCACGCCGCGCCCGCCGACGCTGAAAGCGCTGGTTTTCGCCCCTGCCGTCGCTGCAGGCCCGACGAACCCTCGCTGGCCGCGCAGCAGACAGCCATCGTCGCGCGGCTGTGCCGCCGGCTGGAGACCGACGAGGCACCGCCCACCCTCGAACAACTGGCCGACGACGCCCAGTGGAGCCCCTTCCACCTCCACCGCGTGTTCAAGCGCATCACCGGGCTGACGCCGAAGGCCTATGCCGCCGCGCACCGCAGCCGCCGCGTGCAGGAGGCGCTGGCCCACACTGGGACCATCACCCAGGCGATCTACGACGCCGGCTACCAATCCGGAGCCCGCTTCTATGCCGACGCGCCGAAGGTGCTGGGCATGACGCCGACCCGCTGGCGCGCCGGCGGCGCCGACACCGAGTTGCGCTTCGCCGTCGGGCAGTGTTCGCTGGGCGCGATCCTCGTCGCGCGCAGCGAGGTCGGCCTCTGCGCGATCCTGCTCGGCGACGATCCGGACATCCTGACGCGCGAGCTCCAGGACCGATTCCCGCGGGCGCGGCTGGTCGGTGGCGATGCCGGCTTCGAGCAGTGGGTCGCACGGGTCGTCGGCTTCGTCGAGGCGCCCGCGATCGGCCTCGACCTGCCGCTGGACATCCGCGGCACCGCGTTCCAGCAACGCGTGTGGCAGGCGCTGCAGGCCATCCCGCCCGGCGAGACCGTCAGCTATGCAGAGATCGCGCGGCGCATCGGCGCCCCGGCCGCGACGCGCGCCGTCGCGCAGGCGTGCGGCGCGAATGCGCTGGCGGTCGCGATCCCGTGCCACCGGGTCGTGCGCCGCGACGGCGCGCTGTCGGGCTACCGCTGGGGCGTCGAGCGCAAGCGTGCGTTGCTGGCGAGCGAGGCGCAGCGATGACGGCACGCGACGCGGCCTTCCCGCTCGACGCCGCCGCCGACAGCGTGGACGCGCGCATCGCGGCGATCGACTGGGCCGCCGTGCATGCCGACCTCGATGCCCAGGGCGCGGCCGTCATCCCCGGGCTGCTCCGACCGGACGCATGCCGCGATCTCGCGGCGCAGTACCCGTGCGAGGACCTCTTTCGCAGCCGCGTCGTGATGGCGCGGCACGGCTTCGGTCGCGGGGAGTACCGCTACTTCGCCTACCCCCTGTCGCCAATGGTCGAGCGGCTGCGCACGGCGCTGTACCCCGCGCTGGTGCCTGTGGCCAATCGCTGGCATGAAGCGATGGAGCTGCCGGTACGCTTCCCGGACCGGCACGCCGAGTTCATCGCGCGCTGCCACGCGGCGGGGCAGACGCGACCGACGCCGCTGCTGTTGCAGTACGGGCCCGACGACTACAACTGCCTGCACCAGGACCTGTACGGCGAGCACGTGTTTCCGCTGCAGGTCGTCGTGCTGCTGTCGGCGCCCGGCCGCGACTTCAGCGGCGGCGAGTTCGTGCTGACCGAGCAGCGCCCGCGCATGCAGTCGCGGCCGATGGTGCTGCCCTTGCAGCAAGGCGACGCGGCGGTCGTCGCGGTGCACCACCGGCCGGTGCAGGGCACGCGCGGCATCTACCGCGTCAACCTGCGTCACGGTGTCAGTCGTGTGCGGTCGGGCCAGCGGCACACGCTCGGCGTGATCTTTCACGATGCGGCCTGAAGGGGTGACGGACTTGGGGACGGCCGGGACGATGGACTTGTTCGCCGACCAGCCGCCGGCGCTGGGCGGGCCGCGCGTCGAGCCGCTCGCGGAAGGCGCCATGGTGCTGCGCGGGTTCGCGACGACGATGGCCGAGACGTTGTGGCACGAGATCGGCCGCGTGGCCGAGGCGGCGCCGCTCCGGCACATGCTCACACCGGGCGGGCTGCGCATGTCGGTAGCGATGACGAACTGCGGTGCGCTGGGCTGGGTCAGCGACGCCAGCGGCTACCGCTACGACGCGGTCGATCCGAAGATCGGGCGCGACTGGCCGTCGATGCCTGAATCGATGCGAGCCTTCGCTCAGGCAGCCGCCGCGGCCGCCGGCTTTCCCGGCTTCGACCCGGACGCGTGTCTCATCAATCGCTACAAACCGGCGACCCGGCTGAGCCTGCACCAGGATCGCGACGAGCAAGACCTCCGGCAGCCGATCGTCTCCGTGTCCCTCGGCCTGCCCGCGGTGTTCCTCTTCGGCGGCACGCGGCGCGCCGACCGCACGGTGCGCGTGCCGTTGGCGCACGGCGACGTCGTCGTGTGGGGCGGGCCGTCACGGCTGCGCCATCACGGCGTGCTGCCGGTCAAGGACGGGTGGCATCCGCTGACCGGCGCCTGCCGCGTGAACCTCACGTTCAGACGCGCTTCGGCCACCGCGGCGCACGCGATGCGCGGGGTGCGTTCGGTCTGAAGACGCTGGAAGTGCGCGATCAGGACGCCGCTGGCGTCGACGTCGGAATCACCTTCTTCGGGGGCTGGGTGCCATCGGACTTGTGGCGCTTTCTGCCGCTCGCGGTCTTTCTGACTTGTTTGGCAGAAATGGTTCTCTTGCCCACGCGCTTCTTTTTTGCCAATGCCATTTCGATCCCTTCGAGTAAAGAGGGCGAGGATACAGGCGGCACGGATGCCCTGCAGTTCTGGAAACGAAGTCGACCGATGCCGGCACGTCGATGGCTGTACTCGGATCGCTCCACGAGACTCGTGCTCCGGTTCAGGCGATCGACGAGCGGCGCCGATCTTCAACGAACTATCTCTTCGGTTCCTCTTGTCGGTTCCGTCCGGGTTGACGGGGATCGTGCGGCTCGGCCCGATGCCGCTGATCCGAATTGCACGCGCGCATCAAGGCCTTGCTGAGGCGCTCGCTGAAGGCGACCTCGGACGTGCTGACACTCGGGGCCATCGCGATCGATTTCTCGGTGCAGAGCGCCCGCCTCGGTGGTGTGCCGGTCGAACTGACGACCTTCGAATACCGCCTGCTCGAATCCTCGTGCGCGAACGGGCTCGCGTCGTCAGCAAGCAGGAACTGTCCGACTACCTCTCTCCCCACGACGAGGACCGCGACAGCAACGTGCTCGAAGTGCTGATCAGCCGGCTGCGCCTCAAGCTCGAACCCGCGCTGTTGCCCGAGGCGGTGAGCCAGCAGGTCGCCCGCATGGACGGCATCGGACCTGGGCTTCTCCATCGACATCATTCCGCCCGAGCTCGCCTGGCGGATCGAGGAGGCGATGCCTTCGAGATCTTCGGCAACGTCATGGACAACGCCGCGAAGTGGGCGAAGCAGCGCGTGGCGGTCACTGCGCGACGCGAGGCAACAGGCTGCACCTCCGGGTGGACGACGACGGCCCGGGCTTCGGCGACACGCAGTCGATCCTGCAGCTGCACGTGCGCGGGGACGAGCAGGTGCCCGGCCACGGCGTCGGCCTGGCGGTCGTCAACGAGCTGGTGACGAGCCACGACGGCGCATTGAGCCTGTCTCGCTCGGCGCTCGGCGGCGGCAGGGTCGACATCGTGCTGCGGGCTTCCTGAGGGATCGCGCATCCGTTCAGGTGGCGTTCAGGGGTGGGCGCGCAAGATGACTTCATCGCCACTCAAGGAGCCTCAACATGAAGCGCCCCCTCTCTTCGAGATTCATCGCTGCCGCTGCTTTCGCTTTGGCCGCTCTCGGCGTCGCATCGGCCGCGCAGGCGCGCCCCGACATCCAGGTCTCGATCGGCTTGCCAGGCGCCCCGGTCTTCGTCCAGCCGCCCGTCTACGTCCGGACGGAGCCTGTGTTCGATCAGCCGCGTCCGTTCTACGGTCCGCCGCCGGCGGTCGTCTACGAGCGTCCTCGGCCGCCGTCGTATCGGCCCGACTTCGAGCGTGAGCGGGCCTCGCGGCATGACGAATGGCAACGCCGCGACTGGGAACGGCATGAATGGCAGCGCCGCGAATGGGAGCACCGTCGTCACGACCGGTTTGCGTCGCCGGGCCGCGGCTGGGATTGATCGGGAGCAGTTCTTCCATCTCGGTCCACTGCAAGACAGCCCCGACTTCGTTCAGCGCCTTCGCAGGCAAGATGCTTCTTCCGTTCGGTCTCGAGCCGCTGCGTCGCCCGGTCCTGGCTCAGCGGTTGAGCCATGCACGCACCAGCCAGCGCCGCCACCACGTCAAACGCGACGCGCGATAGCGGTTGGCGGCCGTGCGGATCGCTTCGGCCTGCGTCGGGTAGGCTCGCAGCACCTTCGCCAGTGTCTTCAGGCCGACGCCGGCGACAATGGCCAGCGAGATCTCGTTGATCATCTCGCTGGCATGGCGGGCAACGATGGTCGCGCCGAGGATCTTGTCGCTGCCGTCCCTGATGTGGATCTTGACGAAGCCGGTCTCCTCGCCGTCGGCGATGGCCCGGTCGACCTCGTGCATCGGCACCGTGTAGGTCTTGATCGGGATGTCGCGCTCGCGCGCCTCGCGCACGTAGAGGCCCACATGGGCGATCTCCGGGTCGGTGTAGGTGCACCACGGAATGATCGTGGCGCTGAAGCGCTGCCGGCCCCAGAACAGCGCGTTGCGCACGACGATGCCCGCCGACGCGCAGGCGATGCTGGTGAAACGCGGTTCCAGGCAGACATCGCCGGCGGCATACACGCGCCGGTTGGTGCTGCGCAGGAAGTCGTCGACATGGATGCCCCTGTGCAGGTCGTAGGCGATGCCGGCACGCTCGAGATCGAGTCCCGCGACGCACGGCTCCTGCCCGAGGCCGACGAAGATCTCGTCGACGGCGACCGTGCTCGCCTCGCCGTCGTTGACCATGTCGACGAGCTTGCGGTCGCCTTCCACCCGCACCCCGGTCACCCGCGTGTTGAGATGAATCGAGACCCCGTCGCGCGCCAGCGCGTCGGAAACCATCTGCGCGGCGTCGCGTTCCTCGCCGGGCAGGAACAGCGGCTCGTCCATCGCGATGATCGTCTCGACGCCCAGCCGCGCCATCGCCTGCGCCCCTTCGCAGCCGTTGGCACCGCCGCCGATCACGAGCACGCGGCGCGGCAGGCTCCGCAACTCGAACATCGTCGTCGAGTCGATGAAGCCGGCCTCCGCCAGGCCGGGGATGTCGATCGGCTTCGGGCCCGAGCCGGTCGCGATCATCGCCTTCTTGAAGCGAAGCTCGAGGCCATCGACGTCGACGCTGTCGGCGCCGGTGAAGCGCGCGGTGCCGAAGTACAGATCGACGCCGATCGCCTTCAGCTTCGATGCCGAGAAGTTCCGACCGATGCGGTTGCGGATCCTCAGCGTGCGGCCGAGCATCAGATCGAGTTCGGGCGGTGCCGCGGTCTGCGGGCTGGCGCCGAACAGCTCGGCGCTGCGCATGTCGGCGTAGAAGCGGCCGGTGCGCAACAGCGTCTTGGTCGGGACCGACCCGTAGCTGAGCGATTTTCCGCCGAGCCAGTGGCGCTCGATCAGGGCGACCTTCGCGCCCAGCAAGGCGGCTTCACTGGCCGCCAGCAGCCCGGCGGGGCCGCCGCCGATCACGAGCAGCGGGTAGGGGCCCGACGGCTTCGGCGCCTCCCAGCCGGGGGGCCGGACAGTCGTGAGAAAGGCTTCGTCCGCCGACCTGCGCGCCGCTTCGCCTGCGGCACTCATCGCGGCGCAGCTGCCCGACCCCGCAGCCAGCCGCCTTCGAACCCGGCGCGTCGCAGCCCCTCGCGGAGGTACGCACAGTCGCGGCCGATCCGCCAGGGCAGTCCGCTGCGATGGTTCTCGATCATCATCACGATCAGGCCCTGGTCGAAGCCCAGTCGGCCGGCCGACAGCCAGCCGGCCGGATACTCGGCGGCCACCGTGGCGTTGAAGCCGCTCGCGAGCACGGCCCCGCCCGCAGGCGCCCCGGCGCGCGCGGCAAGCCGGCGGACGGCCGGCAGAACGATCTCGGGCGCGAACGCGACCGAGCCCAGGGCGGCCGGACCGGCGAGTGTTCCGTCGTCGGGGCCGTAGGGAACACCGCGCGCGGCATAGCCGAAGAAGACCTGCCGGCGACCCCCGATCTCGACCGGCGCTGCCATCGGGCCCTCGCCGGCGGAGTGGCCCCAGCAGTCTTGCGCATACCCCGCGAAGCCGAGCGGGTTGCGCGTCGCGTATTCGCGGTGGATGTAGGTCGCCCGGCGGCTGTTGTCGAAATAGTCGCAGTCCTTCTCGCGCATGAACCGGTCCCGGATGCCGCGCAAGTCGATCCAGGCGTGCGAGAGCTGGTGGATGAAGAGCGGGCCGGCATAGAGAACGTCGTAGCCGTAGAGGTTTTCCCACTGGTAGGTCCGGGTCCAGGCGCGGAAGCTGGCCTCGTCGAGCGGATGTGTCGGCGAGCCCAGGCCGAGCACGTAGAGGATCAGGGCCTCGTTGTAGCCTTCCCAGCCATAGCTCAAGAAGCCGTGACCGGGCTTCCAGCCGAGCGCGACCGCATCGCCTCCTGCTTGCGCCCAACGCCAGTCGACCCGGCGGTAGAGCGCATCGCCGAGGGCCCGAAGCTCGCGTTCATCCGGCGTGTCGCGCGTGAAGAACGTCGACGCCGTCAGGCAGCCGGCGATCAGCAAGGCGGTGTCGATCATCGACAGCTCGCAGCGCCAGGTGCGCTTGCCGGTCTGCATGTCGAGGAAGTGGAAGTAGAAGCCGCGGTGGCCGGTGGCGTCGGCCCCGCCCGACTGGTCGCTGCCCATGAAGAAGCGCAGCGCGAGCAGCGTCCGGCGCACCGCTTCGTCGCGTTCGATCCAGCCCCGCTCGACGCCGATCGGGTAGCACGACAAGGCGAATCCGACGACGGCGATGCTCGCGGGAGCACCCTCGCGCGAGGCGTCGGCGACGAGCCCGTTGGTCGGGTGCGTGTGCAGGACGAAGTAGTCGAACGCCGCCTGCTGCAGCGCATCGAGCAGCGCCTCGTCGGCGACGGCTGCGGCATGGGGGTCCGCGCCGGGGCCGCCGTTGCCATCGACGAGTGGCTTCGGATACAGCCACGGCGGTGGTGTGTGAGGGACGCGAAGGCGAAGGCGAAGGATGACGGCTCTTTCTCGGCGGCTCTTCTCGGCA
>CAZZWY010000003.1:15274-17899 GCA_964657785.1 uncultured Acetobacteraceae bacterium | reverse complement strand
TGAATCAATCTGGTGTGTAACACCGTCCCAGGCATGATGCCCTGGCTTCGCAGTCGCGTCTGTGCGGGAGCGAACGGTGTCGCCGTCGATGCGCCTGCACGGCGTCATGCCGGCCGTGCGCGCGCGCGCCAGCGCACAGACCCGGTCGCGCGTGCGGTGCATCCTGCGGGGCAGAGCCGCGACCGACGTCGGCCGTGGCATGCCGATTTCTCGAAGGACGTACCGATGACCACGCTTACCCCCGAACTGCTCCGCGGCATCGATGCCTACTGGCGCGCTGCGAACTACCTGTCCGTGGGTCAGATCTACCTGGCCGACAACCCCTTGCTCAGGCGCCCGCTGGTGATCGGCGACGTCAAGCGGATGCTGCTCGGCCACTGGGGCACGACGCCGGGACAAAACTTCATCTACGCCCACCTGAACCGCGTCATCAAGCAACACGATCTGGACATGATCTACATCTCCGGCCCCGGCCACGGGGGCCAGGCGATGGTGAGCAACACCTACCTCGAGGGCACCTACAGCGAGGTCTATCCGGACATCAGCGAAGACGAAGCCGGGCTGCAGAAACTCTTCCTGCAGTTCTCTTTCCCGGGCGGCATTCCGAGCCACGTCTCGCCCGCCTGCCCCGGCTCCATCCACGAGGGCGGCGAGCTCGGCTATTCGCTGAGCCACGCCTTCGGCGCCGCGTTCGACAATCCGGCGCTGATCGTCGCCTGCGTCATCGGCGACGGCGAGGCCGAGACCGGGCCGCTCGCCACCGCATGGCATTCGAACAAGTTCCTGAGTGCCGCGAACGACGGTGCGGTCTTGCCGATCCTGCACCTCAACGGCTACAAGATCTCCAACCCGACGGTGCTCGCACGCATCGGTCATGACGAGCTCGAGCAACTGTTGCGCGGCTACGGCTGGACGCCGATCTTCGTCGAGGGCGACGATCCTGCCGTGATGCACGAGGCGATGGCCACCGCGCTCGACACCGCGCTCGAGCACATCGCCCGCATCCAGCATGACGCGCGCCAAAGGGGCGTGACCACGCGACCCCGCTGGCCGATGATCGTGCTGCGCTCGCCGAAGGGCTGGACCGGGCCGAAACGGGTCGACGGCCTGCCGGTCGAAGGCACGTTCCGGTCGCACCAGGTGCCGCTCTCCGATCCGGCGAGCCACCCCGAACACCTTCGGCAGCTCGAGCAATGGTTGCTGAGCTACCGCCCGTCGGAGCTCTTCGACGCGCAGGGCCGCCTGCAGCCGGCGATTGCCGAACTGGCGCCCAAGGGCCTGCGCCGGATGGGCGCCAACCCGCACGCCAACGGCGGCGCCCTGCTGCGCGATCTGCATCTGCCCGACTTCCGGGAATACGCTGCCGAGGTGCGCGCGCCCGGCGCCCCGGGGAAGGGCGATGCGCGCGTCCTCGGCGCCTTCCTGCGCGACGTCGTCGTGTTCAACGACGCCCAACGCAACTTTCGCCTTTTCGGCCCCGACGAGACGCTGTCGAACGGCCTGGGCGCGGTGTTCGAGGCGACGCCGCGGCAGTGGGAGGGCGAGACGCTCGCCGAGGACGAATTCCTCGCGACCACCGGCCGGGTCGTCGAGATGCTCAGCGAGCACCAGTGCGAAGGCTGGCTCGAGGGCTATCTGCTGACCGGACGGCACGGCGTCTTCAACTGCTACGAGGCCTTCATCCACCTGGTCGACTCGATGTTCAACCAGCACGCCAAGTGGCTCAAGGTGACCCGCCACCTGCCCTGGCGGCGGCCGATCGCGTCGCTCAACTACCTGCTCACCTCGCACGTCTGGCGGCAGGACCACAACGGCTTCAGCCACCAGGACCCGGGCTTCATCGACCACGTGGTCAACAAGAAGGCCGAGGTCGTCCGCGTCTACCTGCCGCCGGATGCGAACTGCCTGCTGTCGGTGATGGATCACTGCCTGCGCAGTCGCAACTATGTGAACGTGGTCGTCGCCGGCAAGCATCCGTCGCCGCAGTGGCTGACGATGGATGCCGCGGTGGCGCACTGCAGCGCGGGCCTCGGCATCTGGCAGTGGGCGAGCAACGACCAGGGCGTCGCTGCCGATGTCGTCATGGCCTGCTGCGGCGACGTGCCGACGCTGGAGACGCTGGCTGCCGTCAGCATCCTGCGCGAGCTGCTGCCGGCGTTGAAGATCCGCGTCGTCAACGTCGTCGACCTGATGCGTCTTCAGCCGAGCACCGAGCATCCTCACGGCCTCGTCGATGCGGAGTTCGACGAGTTCTTCACCAAGGACAAGCCGGTCGTGTTCGCCTACCACGCCTACCCGGGCATGATCCACCGGCTGACCTACCGGCGAACGAACCACCGCAACATCCACGTCCGCGGCTACAAGGAAGAAGGCACCATCACGACGCCCTTCGACATGACCGTGCTCAACGACCTGGACCGTTTCCATCTCGCCATGACGGCCATCGACATGCTGCCCGGCACGGGCGACAAGGGCCTCTACGTGAAGCAGTTGCTGCGTGCCAAGCTGGTCGAGCACCGCGTCTATATCAACAAGTTCGGGCAGGACATGCCGGAAGTTCGCAACTGGGTGTGGAACGGTTCGACGCCGGCATGAACGTGTCGAGACCGCGTCCGCGAGGCGTTC
>CAZZWY010000003.1:3247-15264 GCA_964657785.1 uncultured Acetobacteraceae bacterium | reverse complement strand
CGCCTCGCGGACGACGCTCGGGATCAGAACTCGAGGCTCGTGCGCAGCCCGAAGACCAGAACCGATTCGTTCGAGCTCACGCCGCCCGGGTGGCGGATGTATTGCACGTTCGGCTGCAGGCTGAAATACGGCCGCGGCGTCCAGGCGTAGAAGAACTCGCCGACCGTCTCGGCGCCCGGCACCGCTTGCTGGACGCCCCGGACCGCGTTCGTCAGTCGCACGCCGTCGGCAACGCGGCCGTTGACATGGTTGCTGCCGAGCGCCAGACCGATGACGTCGCCCGGCCGGGCGTCGAACGGGCCCTTGTCGTTCAGGCCGAAGGCGATCTGGCGGTCCATCGACGCGGCGGTGGCCCGGTCAGACTGCGTGACGTTGAGGAAGAGGCCGGCGCCCCGCCCCTTGGCACGGCCGGTGACCTGCTGCTGGAAGTTGAGGTAGGCGCCGCTGCGCGAGTCGCGCTGCAGGGGTGTACCGCCGGTCAGCGCGAGCGGTTGCCGGGCCGTGTCGAGATACACGTCGCTGGCGTGCGAGCTGTCGTACCAGGCGCCGACCTTGTAGCTGCCCGGCAGGCCGCCGAGCTTCGGCTTCCACTCGACTTCGATCGGAACGAGTGCGCCGGTCGTTCCGGAAGGATTGTTCGGATAGAGCCCGCGGTGCCGCGCATAGTTGTCGTCGATGTAGCGCGGGTTGACCTGGTAGACGCCGACTTGCAGGCTCGCCTCGGCCCCGAGCGCCAGCTTCACGCGGGCGCCCCACTGGCTGACGGGGTAGCTGTACCAGAGCTCGCCGCGAACGTTGCCCGGCTGCGAGCCGCAGAACGTGAGGTTCTGAAAGTCGCACGGGAAGGCCGCGAAGTCGTCGCCCACCGGCAGCCGGCCGAGCCGCAGATCGAGGCCGCCGTCGTACCAGGTCTGCTGGTACGCCAGCCGGGTGAGCCGCCAGGTCTGGCCACGGCCGTAGACCTCCTGCACGCCTTGCAGCGTGTGCAATTCGGCGTCGTCGCCGAGGTTGCGACCGTTGCGGTCCGTGATCGCGAGCGCGAAGCCGGCGTGATCCCAGCCGAGCAGACGGTGCAGGTCGAGCTTGGTGCCGAACGACCACTGGTCGGCGTAGCGCGCCTTCTCTTCGGTGCCGCCGCGGAGGTTGGTGGCGGCCTCGGACACATAGCCGAGCGTGAGGTCGATGCCCCGCTCATCCAGCCGCGTGCGCAGGCCGCCCCAGTCTCCGGTGAGCGTCTTGCCGAAGTCTTGCGGCGCATCGTCGGCGGCTGCCGGCACGGCGTGCAGGGCGGCTGCGCACAGGCCGATTATCAAGGCCGCCCTCATTGCCGCTGTCGGGCCCCTCATGACTTCGACGTCCAGATCTCCGCGATGCCTTCGAGCGACAGGCCCTTGGTCTCCGGCACGCTGCGGTAGACCCAGACCCAGCCCAGGCCGCAGAAGAAGGTCAGCAGCCAGAAGGTCAGCGAGCTGCCGATGGCAGTCACCAGCGACAGGAAGAACTGGCTCACCAGCCACGCCGAGCCCCAGTTGACGGCAGTGGCCAGCGCCACGCCCCGGCTGCGGATGCGCGCCGGGAAGACCTCGTTGATGACCGTCCACGTGACCGGCCCGAGCGAGAACGCGAAGCTGGCGATGAAGACCACCAGCGCCGCCACGGTCACGATGCCGGCCGTGCTCGGCGCTGCGGCTGCCGTCGTTGAGGCGGCGCCCGCATCGGCCCCCGTCGCCGCGATGAAGCGAAACGCCACGCCGACCACCGCCAGGCTCGCACCCATGCCGACGAGCCCGACCATGAGCAGCTTGCGCCGCCCGATCCTGTCGATGAACGCGACCGCGATCAGCGTCGCGAGCACGTTCACGCCGCCGATCGCCCACAGCGTGACGCCGGCGCGCGCCGCCTCGGTGGCGAACCCGGCCGAGGCGAAGATCTGGTTGGCGTAGTAGATGATCGCGTTGATGCCGGTGATCTGCTGGAACACCGCCAGGCCGAGCGCCACCATCAGGGGCCGGCGCCACTCGGCATGAAAGAGCTCGCTCCAGCCGGCGGCTTTCGCATCCTGCTTCAGCGTCGCGGCGATGGCATCGAGGCGCGGCTCGACCTCCGCCGCAGGCTCGATGCGGTGCAGCTCCGCCGCGGCGTCGGCACGTCGGCCCTTGAGCATCAGCCAGCGCGGCGACTCCGGCGCGAACAGCCCGGCGACGGAGAGCGCCAGACCCGGCACCGCGGCAGCGCCGAGCATCAGCCGCCAGTCGGCATCGGCGGCGAGCTGGCCGTTGACGAGGTAGGCGAGGAAGATGCCGACCGTGATGGCCATCTGGTAGCCGGAGACGAAGCGACCGCGCAGCTGCGCCGGGGCCAGCTCGGCGGCGTACAGCGGCGCAGCGACCGCCGCCACGCCGACACCTGCGCCGATGACGAGCCGCCCGATCACCAGCAGCGTCGCATCGGGCGCGAAGTACTGCACCACCGCACCGAGCGTGAACAGCGCGCCGGCCACCAGCACCGTGCGCTTGCGGCCGAGCCGGTCGCCGAGCTCGCCTCCGATGAGCGAACCGAGCAGCGCGCCGAGCGTGACCCAGCTCGTCACCACCTGCACCATCAGCACGCTGAGCGAGAACGCCGCCTTGATGCCCGGCAGCGCACCCGAGATCACGCCCTGGTCGTAGCCGAACAGGCCGCCGGCGAAGAGCACGACGACGAGCACCAGCGCGAGCCAGCGCGTCATGCCGCTGCCGGCGGTCGGCGGCGCGGCGGCCGGTGGGTTCAGGACTGCGGTCATGGGAGTTCTCGAGTTGGAGCGTGCGCCGTTCGAACCGGGCGGGGAAGGACTGGTCGCGACATGTTCGTGTCATGTCGCCGGGTTGTCTGTTCCCTACCGCACACTGCGTTGCGCGCCCTGTCCCCGCCGGTGGCCGGCGCTCACGCCAGCGCCGTGAAGCCGGCCGTCACGTCGAACAGCTCGGCGTCGATGCTGTTCTGCCGCACCCGGTGGAACGTGCCCTGCAGGTCGTGCAGCATGTCGTCGATGTTCTTGTCGGCGCGCTCCATCGCGGCGAGCCGGCTGGCGTTCTCGCTGGCGAGCGATTCGGCGCAGGCGCGGAACAGCGAGATGAACAGATGCTCGCGAACGCAGGCGCGCAAGGTCGAGGCGGCGTCGGGCATCACTTCGGGGCGGGCGCCGGCCGGCCAGGGCACATCGGTCAAGCCGCGCTGCCAGGCGTCGTCGAGCGGCAGGATGCGCTGCCCGACCGGGGTGAACGTGGCCCCCGGGTCCGGCCGGTTGTGGAAGACGTAGACGTGCCTCGAGCCGTCGGCGGTGCGCTGCGCCTCGCTCTCGACCTGGATCTGCCCGACCAGCGGCGCGATGCCGGTGACCGACCCCGGCACCTTGAAGAGCCCGAGCATCGGCCGGCCGGCGTCGGCCAGCCGGGCGTGCACGCGTTCGCCGATCGCCCAGTACTTTGCTTCAACGGGATGCGCGCCGCCAGGATGCGGGCCCGGCAGGCGCGAGAGCGTGTCGATGGCGAAGTCGGCGATCACCTCGTTGAACTGGCCGACGAGGCCCTGATCGGAGCCGAACACGATGGCGACGACGGCGCCGTTGTCGCGCGCCCCGGCCGGTGCCGTCGGTGCCGCGACGGCATCGCGCAGGCACGCGCCCAGGCCCAGCTCGACGCTGCGGCAGTAGTCGTTCAGCGCCAGCACCGATTGCTCGTACTGGCCGATGCTCGACGCCGCCAGCGCCTTCATGGTGCGGACGACCGACTGCAGGTCGCTGGCGCTGCCGATGATGCGGCGCAGGCTCGCGGTGCTGTCGCTCATGACGCGGCCGCCGCAGACGGGGCTGGCGGGACGACGAACGGCAGCAGCGCCGTGCGGGCCAGCGCGAGCACCGCCGTGCGGTCCTCGTCGGCCAGCTGCTCGGCGCTCTCGAAGCGCGTTCTCAGGTCCGCCGGCAAGCGCCCGGCGGCCTCCTTGACCGCCCGTTCCGCCTCGGCCATGCGCTCCACGGGCACCGTGTCGAACAGGCCACCGGTCAGCGCGAGCAGGATGGTGATCTGCGCGTCCACCGGCACCGGGCTGTACTCGGGCTGCCTGAGGCAGGCGCGGATGCGCTTGCCGTGCTCGATCACCTGGCGCGTGTCGTCGTCGAGGCGGGCGCCGAAGCGGGCGAAGGTCTCGAGTTCCTCGAACTGCGCGTAGCCGAGCTTCAAGTCGCCGGCGACCGCGCGGTAGGCGGCGCGCTGCGCCTTGCCGCCGACCCGCGACACCGATTTGCCGACATCGACCGCCGGCAGCGTGCCGAGCTCGAACAGCGAGGGCGAGAGAACGATCTGGCCATCGGTGATGGAGATCAGGTTGGTCGGGATGTAGGCCGACATGTCCTCGCTCTCGGTCTCGATGATCGGCAGCGCCGTGAGCGAGCCGCCGCCGAGGGCTTCGTTCAGGTGCGTGGCGCGCTCGAGCAGCCGCGAGTGGATGTAGAAGATGTCGCCGGGGAAGGCTTCGCGGCCGGGCGGCCGGCGCAGCAGCAGCGACAGTTCGCGGTAGGCGCGGGCGTGCTGGGTCAGGTCGTCGTAGACGATCAGCACGTCGCGGCCGGCTTCCATGAAATGCTCGGCGATGCTGGTCGCGGCATATGGCGCGATGTAGGTCAGGCCCGGCGGGTCGTTGCCCTCGGCGACGACGACCACGCAGTAGGCGAGGGCGCCCCTGCCGCGCAGCACCGCCACCGCCTTGGCGACGGCCGAGGCGCGCTGGCCGATGGCGCAGTACACGCAGACCACGTTCTGGTCGTGCTGGTTCAGGATGGTGTCGAGCGCGATCGTCGTCTTTCCGGTCTGGCGGTCGCCGAGGATGAGTTCGCGCTGACCGCGGCCGATCGGAACCAGCGCATCGATGGCCTTGATGCCGGTCTGCAGCGGCACGCCGACGGGCGCGCGGTCCATGATCGCCGGCGCGGGCCGCTCGATCGGCAGCCGCTGCGAGGCGGCGACCGGGCCGCCGCCGTCGAGCGGCCGGCCGAGCGGGTCGACCACGCGGCCGAGCAGCGCGTCGCCGACGGCCACGTCCATCACCCGGCCCGTGCGCTCGACGTCGTCGCCGGCGAGCAGGCCGGCGTGGTCGCCGAGCAGCACCGTGCCGATGCTGTCCTCGTCGAGATTGAAGACGATGCCGAAGATGCCACCGCGAAACTGCAGCAACTCCTCGAAGCCGGCGCCCGGCAGACCGGACACCGCGGCGATGCCGGTCGACACACTGACGATCGTTCCCGTCTCGCGGACGGAGAGCTGCGCGACGAAGGCCTCGCGGCCTTGCGCGATGGCAGCGAAGGCCTCGTCGAAGACGGCCTGCAGCGCTTGCGGCGCGGCGCTCATGCCTTGATGGCCGTCTGCTTCACCAGCGCGGCGACGCTTTTCTCCAGCGAGTCGACGTGATGCGCGATGCTCCAGTCGAGCCGCTGCCCGCCGACGCTCAGCTCGATGCCGGCGACGAGGTCCGGCGAGGTCTCGAAACGCAGCGCCGCCTTCGCGGCGAACGCGTCGTCCACCACCTTCTGAATCGCGGTGCGCTGCGCTTCGGGAAGATCGAAGGCGCTGCGCAACAAGGCGGGTTCGGTCGCGGCGGCGAAGGCTGCGACGAGCCTCTCGCGGGCCGGCGCGTCGAGTGCGCGCAGGCGGTCGAGGAAGACCGCGCAGACGCGTTCCTCCAGGCCGGCCGAGGCGAGATCGGACAGCACCTCGCGGGCGATCGCGAACACCTCCCGGCGCGCGCAGAGGCCGAGCGCACGCTGCAGCGCGTCGGCCTCGTCCCGCAGGGCGTCCTGCCGCTCGACCGCCAGCGCGTCTGCGGCCAGTGACGCGGCGGTCAGCAGGCGCTTGCGCTCGGTCCCGGCGGACTCGGTCGCCTGGCCGAGGAGCCCGGCGCGCTCGGCATCGAAGATCTTGTTCTTTTGCAGAAACTCGGCACGCTCGTCCGACGCTTCCTGCTTTCGGGTCGCCGCGTCGGCCAGCTCTGCGGAGATGCGTTTCTCGCGCGCGTCGACGGCATCGAGCACGGGGCGGTAGAGATAGCGCTGCATCAGCCACACCAGGATGGCGAAGTTGAGCGCCTGCGCACCGACGGTGAACCAGTCGATCAGCACGGTTCACTTTCCCGCGGCGTGAACGGCCAGGAGCGCCTGGTTCCAGAACGGGTTCGCGAAGATCAGGATCATCGAGATCACGAAGCAGTAGATCGCCGTCGACTCGATCATCGCCAGACCGACGAACAGGGTGCGGCTAATCGTTGCCGAGGCATCGGGCTGCTGCGCCAGCGCCGTGAGCGCGACCGCGACGGCGCGGCCTTCGGCGAGCGCCGGCCCCATCGTGCCGAAGCCCGTGGTGAGGCCGGCCATGACGATCGATGCCACGGCGATCAGGGTGAGGCTGTCCATCGAGGATTCCTTTAAGTGTCAAGTGTCTGGGGAGCCGGCTCGCGGCGCGTGGCCGCGGCGATGTAGACCGCTGCCAGGATGGTGAAGATGTAGGCCTGCACCATGCCGGTCAGCAGGCCGAGCAGCGTCATCACGAGCGGGAACAGGAAGGGCGTGATCGTCAGCAGGATGGCGACGATCATCGCCCCGCTCATCATGTTGCCGAACAGACGCACCGCCAGCGCCAGCGTGCGCGACGCCTCGCCGATGATGTTGAACGGCAGCATGATGAAAGTGGGTTCGAGGTAGGTCTTCAGGTAGCCCCGCAGGCCCTGGCTGCGGATGCCGAACACCGGCACGGCGACGAGCACGCAGAGGGCCAGGGCCGCCGTCGTCGACAACGACCCGGTCGGCGGCTCGTAGACCGGCAGCACGGTCGCGATCGCGGCCATTGCCAGGAACAGGAAGAGCGTGCCGAGAAAGCCGAGGAACCGGCGTGGCGACTTCAGCCCCACGCCCTCGATCTGCCCGGCGATGCCGGTGACGACGATCTCGAGCAGGTTCTGCCACCGGGAGCGCTCCAGCCCATGCGAGAGCCGCCGCGTGACGAGCGCCGAGCCGATCACCATCACCGCCATCAGTGCCCAGGTGAAGACGATGGTGGCGTTGAGCATGGCGTAGCCGTGCTGCCAGTAGACGATCAGGTCGGGTGTGATGTGCATGCCCTGGCCTCTACGTCGCCCGCGCCGTGGCGGGCCGGGTCAGCCGCGCGACCAGCGGGCGCGCCAGCATGAATCCGAGCAGGCACAGCAGCATGCGCTGCCACTGCGCGCCTGCGATGGCGTAGATGCCGGCGAGGGCGACGCTGCTGCGCAGCGCGAGGCTGCCGACGAACCAGACGCCGGGCCGCGGCGAGAGCAGGGCGAGCCGCACCGTCCACCACAGGCTCGCGTAGAAACACGCGCCCAGCAGGGCGCCGAGTACGCCGGCCAGGAGCCACGACGCGACGTTGCCCTCAGCCATCGGAGGGCCCCTGTTCGGCGCGCATCGCCAGATCTTCCTGAGCGACCCAGTACCAGGCGCTGCCGCAGCCCAGCACCAATCCGGCGACGAGCAGCGCCAGCGTCCACGAGTGGGCGCCCGCGTGGTGCTTGTCGAGCCAGAGGCCGAGAAAGGTGCCGAGCAGCGTCGGCACCACGACCGACCAGCCGACCATGCCCATGACGCCGAGCCCCGTCCAGACCGCCGGCTCGCCGAGACGCCGCGCCCGCAGCTTGCGATGCGCACTGGCGGCGACGCGTGCGGTGAGCGTCGGTGCGCTGACGACCGCCGCGCCGCGGTCGGCCCGGTGGCCGGGGTCGTCATGCATGGGCAAGCGCGACGAATCGGCGCATCAGGTCGGCTTCGACGTGCGCCATGGCCAGCCGGGCGCCGCGCTGTTGCTCGTCGACCGTGGCGAACTCGCGCTCGACCGTCTCGCGCAGTCCAGCCAGATCGGTGCCGCTGATCGCGCGCCGCACCGAGACCCTCACCTCGGCGCCGGTCTTCACCAGCACGCCCGAATCGACGGCGACGAAGACCTCGCCTTCGCCCGGCGACTCATAGGTCAGGATGCCCTGCGCCAGCGCCGTCACGCAGTCGAGCCGGTGCGGCCAGAACCCGACCGAGCCCTGCGGCGTCTCGGCGACGATGCGCGAGACGCCCGCCCGGTCCGCGAAGATGCGAAACGGCAGCAGCACCCGAAGGCGCATCGAGGACTGCGACGGCTCAGGCATGCGCTGCTGCCGGTGGCCGGGCGGTCGACGCGCCGGCGCCTCGGGCTTCGTCCACCTTGCCGATCATGTAGAGGGCGCTTTCCGGCAGGTCCTTGAACTCGTCGTGGAGGATGCGATCGCAGCCGTCGAGCGCGTCTGCCAGGCTCACGAGCTTGCCCGCGTGGCCGGTGAACTGGCCGGTCGTGAAGAAGGGCTGCGTCAGGAATCGCTCCAGGCGGCGGGCCCGGGCGACAACCTTGCGGTCCGCGGGCGAGAGTTGCTCCAGGCCCAGCATGGCGATGATGTCCTTCAGGTCGGCGTACTGCGCCAGCGTGCGCCGTACCTCGCGAGCCAGGCCGTAGTGACGCTCCCCGACGATGGCCGGCGTCGACATCTTCGAGCTCGACTGCAGCGGGTCGATGGCCGGGAACAGGCCTTCGCTCGCGCGTTTGCGCGAGAGTGTGATCGACGCCGAGAGATGCGAGAAGGTGTGCACCGCGGCCGGGTCGGTGAAGTCGTCGGCCGGCACGTAGACCGCCTGGATCGAGGTGATCGCGCCGGCTTCGGTGTCGGCGATGCGCTCCTCCAGCGCGGCGAGTTCGGTGCCCATCGTCGGCTGATAGCCCAGGCGCGACGGGATCTGCCCGAGCAGGCCCGAGACTTCGGAGCCGGCCTGGATGAAGCGGAAGATGTTGTCGATGAGCAGCAGCACGTCGCGGTGCTCGTCGTCGCGGAAGTACTCGGCCATCGTCAGCGCCGCATGCCCGATGCGGAACCGGCTGCCCGGCAGCTCGTTCATCTGCGCGAACAGCATCACCATGTTCGGCAGCACGCCGGCGTCCTTCATGTCGCGCCATAGCTCCTCGCCTTCGCGGCAGCGCTCGCCGATGCCGCAGAAGATGCTCACGCCCTCCTGGTGACCGAGCATGTTATGGATCAACTCCGTCAGCAGCACGGTCTTGCCGACGCCGGCGCCGCCGAAGAGGCCCGCCTTGCCGCCACGCTCGAGCGGCACCAGGACGTCGATCATCTTGATGCCGGTCTCGAAAATCTCCGAGCGCATCGATCGATCCGCCAGCGAGGGGGGCTGCCGGTGCACCGAGCGCCATTGCACGTCGCCCAGCGGCGGGCCGCGATCGATGGGGTTGCCGAAGACGTCGAACATGCGCGAGAGGATGGCGCGGCCCACCGGCGCCATCAGCGGGCCGCCCGTGTCCTCGACGGTCATGCCGCGCGCGAGGCCTTGCGTCGGCGTCAGCGCGATGCCGCGCACGTGGCGTGGGTCGCGCTGGGCCATGACCTCGATGACGATGCCGAGCGCCGTTCCTCCGTCGACCACGCCGCGCAGCAGCGAGCGGATGGCAGGCAGTCGGCCGTCGAAGCGCACGTCGACCACGCTGCCGCGCACCGAGACCACCACGCCCGGATTGCGTGCGGCATCGACGACTGCAGGTTCACGGGGGGTCATGGCGATTGGGGGCGCGACGGCTCGCGCAAGAGGGTGGGCAACAGTGCGAAGCGTTCGATTGATCGGACATTCATGCTGCGCCGCAGCAGCGACAGCGTCTGTGCGCCAGCGCACGGCGAGAGCCGGCAGGGTCGCCAGGCGATCGACAAGAGCCGGCGACAAGGTATGCCGGCGCACAGACCTGGACCTTCGCGCGACGTATCCCGCATCGATTCGAACATCCGGAACAACGCCATGAAGAGCGACCGCCAGTAGCAGGACGATGTCATCGCCGAGCTCAGGTTGGACGCCGGTATCGCGTCGATGCGCATCGGCGTCGCCGTGAAGGACGGCATCGTCGCGCTGTCCGGCCGTCTCGCCAGTGATGCGGAAAAGTTGCTGGCGGAGCGTTGCGCGCAGCGTGTGCCCGGTGTCAGGGCCTTGGCCGTGCAGATCGATGACGGACTTGACCCCGTGCAGATACCGGATGCTGTCGAGCGCCGCCTGCTTCTCGACGTCTGAATCGGCATCGCCCGTCAGCCGGACCAGGCCCTGCTCCGATCGACGGGGTTCGTCGCGACATCGAATCCGCCAGGATTTCAGTCTCGGTCTTTGCGGACGAGGTGACCTTGAGCGGCTCGGTCCGGAGTTGGTCGGAGAATCAGGCTGTCGTGAAATCTGCAAAAGACAGCCTAGGCGTGCGGCACGTCGTCGATCGCCTCACGATCGACGATTGAGAAAGCGCAAGCGCATCGCTTGCCTCTGGCGCTCTTTACCCGAAACGCCGGCTGACGAAGCGCGAGCCGGCGAGGCCGAATCGCCACGGCTGCTCGCGCGCCTTGGAGATGCCGATCCGCACGCCGCTGACCACCGCCACCGCCGTTCCTGCGGGCCGCAGCTCGAACGGCGCCTGTGCGAGCGGCAGGCCGTCGTGGGCGCGGGTGATGCCGAGCGCCTGGGCGAGGCGGCCCGGCCCGGCGCAGAGCAGCCGCGGGTCGTCGAGGCCGCGGCGCGCGCGCATCAGCTCCAGCCCGTCGGTCGGCTCGAGGGCGCGGATCAGCACGGCGGCGCCGTGGCCGGGCTCGCGGCACACCACGTTGAGGCACCAATGCAAGCCGTACGACCGGTAGACGTAGGCGTGCCCGGACTCGCCGAACATCACCGCATTGCGTGGGCGCAGGCCGACGTGGCTGTGTGAGGCCGGATCGTCGCGGTCGTAGGCCTCGGTCTCGACGATGACGCCGCCGACGCCGTCGACCCGCAAGCTCGCGCCGATGAGTGCGCGAGCCACCTGCACCGCATCGGCGTCGAAGTCGATGGAGGCAGTCTGCGGCATCAGGTCAGTGCGCAGGTGTACCCTCTCGGGAGTTCTTCTTCCGTTCGCCCATCAGGAGCCGCCATGCCCGACCATACCTACAAACTCGTCGAACTCGTCGGCTCGTCGACCCAGAGCTCGGACGATGCGATTCGCGGCGCGATCGAGACCGCGTCGAAGACGCTGCGGCACATCGACTGGTTCGAGGTGATCGAGACGCGCGGCCACGTCGAGGACGGAAAGGTGGCTCATTTCCAGGTCACCTTGAAGGTCGGGTTTCGCCTCGAGAAGTGAACGCGCCGACGGTCACGCCGAGCCGACCGCATCGATCTGCCGCGACAGGAACTGCATGATGCGGGCGTCGCGGCTGAAGGCGACGTTGAAGCGCAGCCAGCCGTTGGCCCGCGGTTCGACCAGGAAGAGGTGGCCGGGTCCGAGCATCAGGCCTTCGGTCGCGGCCGTCTGGCTCAGCTGGGCGCTGTCGATCAGGTCGGGGTGCCGCGCCCAGAGGTACATGCCCGCCTTCGATTCGCTGAAGATCTCGAAGCCGAGTTGCGCGAGTTGCTGCGTCACCTCGATGTGCGCCTCGCCGAGGCGCTCGCGCAGCGATTTCAAGTGCTTGCGCCAGCGCCCCTCCGAGAGCGCGCCGAAGGCGAGGCGCTCGGTCAGGTCCGACGACGTCAGCCCCGAAAGCATCTTCAGCTGGGCGAGCGCGGCCAGGCGCTCCGGCCGCGCGACGAGGAAGCCGACGCGGATATTCGGCGAGATGGTTTTCGAGAAGCTGCCGATGTAGAGCACGCGCTGGAGCTGGTCGAGGCTCGCGAGCGTCGGCCGGGCTTCGGGGTCGAGGTCGGCATAGAGGTCGTTCTCGACCAGCGTCAGGTCGTGCTGGCCGGCAAGCTGGAGCAGCCGGAAAAGCTGCGCGACCGGCGCGACCGAATTCGTCGGGCTCTGCAGACGCGGCTGGGTGAAGAAGGCCTTCGGCTTGTGCGCGAGCAGCAGCGATTCGAGCGCGGCCAGGTCGTAGCCCAGCGGCGTGCGCGGAACGCCGAGCAGCCGGACGCCGAGGAAGCGCAGCATGAA
>CAZZWY010000003.1:0-3237 GCA_964657785.1 uncultured Acetobacteraceae bacterium | reverse complement strand
CGGGTAGCCGGGGTCGTCGACGAGCACGGCGTCGCCGGGCTTGAGCAGCTGCCGGGCGACGAGGTCGAGCGCCTGGCTCGATCCCTGGGTCAGCAGGACGTCGTCGGCGGTCGCCGTGATCTGGTGTTCGGCGAGCGACTCGGCGATCAGCAGGCGCAGCGCCATGTGGCCCTGCGGCAGGCCGTAGCCGCCGAGCTCGGCGCCGTCGCCGGCCAGCTGCCGGAGGCTGCGCCGCACGCCGTCCTCGAAGAGCCAGTCGTTCGGCAGCCAGCCGCAGCCGGGCTTGAGCGGCAGGTGGCGAGTCTCGAAGATGTGCTTCAGGTACCAGCGGGCGTCGAAGTGGGGCGTTGCGCTGGCGGTGTCGCTCGCGGGCCCGGGCTCGCTCTCGCGCCGCTTGACGAAGAAGCCGGCGTTGGCCCGAGACACCAGCCAGCCCTGCGCGACCAGCCGGTCGTAGGCCTCGACGACGGTGAAGACGCTCACCGAATGCGCCGCCGCGAAGGCGCGGATCGACGGCAGCTTGGTGCCGGGCCGCAGCGCCTGCTCGCCGACGAGGCGCCGCAGGCCGTCGACGATCTGCCCGACCAGCGGGATCGAGGACTCGGGGTGGAGGGTCAGCAGGCTCATGTGGGGAAGGGCACCACGGGCGCACTGTCGGGGTGCTTGGTGTACTGGGTTCTAAGCCCATACAGTACACCGAGACGCCGGCCCGTCTGTACATGGCGCGCCGGTCGCTGCCTGACTAAAGTCCTGCCACTTCGACGAGGAGCCCGACCATGCAACGCGAACCCAACCTCAACAACGCCGCCCTGATGACCCGCCGCCACGCCGCGGTGGCCCGAGGCGTCGGCCAGGCGCACGAGATCTTCGTCTCCCGCGCGCTCAACGCCGAGGTCTGGGACGTCGAAGGGCGCCGCTACATCGACTTCGCCGGCGGCATCGCCGTGCTCAACACCGGGCACTCGCGGCCGGAGGTGGTCGACGCGGTCAAGGCCCAGCTCGATCTGTTCAGCCACACCTGCTTCCAGGTGCTCGCCTACGAGAGCTACGTCGAGCTCGCCGAGCGGCTGAACGCGCTCGCCCCCGGCGCCTTCGCCAAGAAGAGCCTCTTTCTCAGCACCGGCGCAGAGGCGGTCGAGAACGCCGTCAAGATCGCGCGCTCTTTCACCGGCCGTGGCGGGGTGATCGCCTTCACCGGCGGTTACCACGGCCGCACCTTGATGACGCTCGGCCTGACCGGCAAGGTCGCGCCGTACAAGACCGGCTTCGGGCCGTTCCCGGGCGAAGTCTTTCACGCGCTCTATCCGAATGCGCTGCACGGCATCAGCGTCGAAGACGCGTTGCATTCGGTCGAGCTGATCTTCAAGAACGACATCGAGGCGAGCCGCGTCGCCGCCTTCATCCTCGAGCCGGTGCAGGGCGAGGGCGGCTTCTACATCGCGCCGCCCGAGTTCGTCAGCGGCCTGAAGGCGCTCGCGGACAAACACGGCATCCTGCTCATCGCCGACGAGGTGCAGACCGGCGCCGGCCGCACCGGCACCTGGTTCGCCTGCGAGCAGTGGCCGGTCGCCCCGGATCTCGTCACCACCGCCAAGTCGATGGCCGGCGGCTTCCCGATCTCGGGCGTGGTCGGCCGTGCCGACGTGATGGACGCGCCCGGCCCCGGCGGCCTCGGCGGCACCTATGCCGGCAGCCCCCTCGGCTGCGCCGCGGCGCTCGCAGTGCTGCGGGTGTTCGAGAGCGACCGCCTGCTCGACCGCGCGAAGGCGATCGGCGAGCGGCTCGTCAACGGCCTGCGACACATCGCCCGCGACACCCCGGCGATCTGCGACGTGCGCGGCCTCGGTGCGATGATCGCGATCGAACTCTGCGAGGCAGGTGACGTGCGCCGTCCCGATGCGGCGCTGACCAAGCGCGTCGTCACCGAAGCGGCGCGGCGCGGGTTGATCCTGCTGTCCTGCGGTACCTCGGCCAACGTGATTCGCATCCTCGTGCCGCTGACCGCCGGGGACGCGCTGCTCGACGAGGGCATGGCGATCCTCGCCGAGACGCTCGCGGCTTGCGTGCGCGCAGCGTGACGCCGCCTCCTTGTCGAACACCGGACCCGACCTGATGATGCCGACCACCGACGTCGCCGAAGCCGCGGCCGCCCTCGCCGTGCCGGGCGCGCGCGCCCGCCGGAGCCCCGACGGCGGCGAGCCGCTGGTGCGCTTCATCGGCGTGCAGAAGACCTACGACGGCGTTCAGCTCGTCGTGCGCCAGCTCGACCTCGACATCCGCCGCGGCGAATTCCTGACCTTGCTCGGTCCCTCCGGCTCGGGCAAGACGACGACGCTGATGATGCTCGCGGGCTTCGAGTCGCCCACCGCCGGCGAGGTGGTGCTCGACGGCAAGCCGATCACCCGGACGCCGCCGCACAAGCGCAATTTCGGGATGGTGTTCCAGAACTACGCGCTCTTTCCGCACCTGACCGTCGGCCAGAACGTCGCCTACCCGCTGACGGTGCGCAAGGTGGAGAAGTCGGCGCAGGCGAGCCGCGTCGTCAAGGCGCTCGAGATGGTCCAGCTGCGCGGCATGACCGACCGTTACCCGGCGCAACTCTCGGGCGGCCAGCAGCAGCGCGTCGCGCTCGCCCGGGCGCTGGTCTTCGAGCCGCAGCTCGTGCTGATGGACGAGCCGCTCGGCGCGCTCGACAAGCAGTTGCGCGAGCACATGCAGATCGAACTGAAGGAGCTGCACCGCCAGCTCGGCGTGACCTTCGTCTACGTGACGCACGACCAGAGCGAGGCGCTCACGATGTCGGACCGGGTCGCGGTGTTCAACGACGGGGCGATCCAGCAGATCGACGTCGTCGACCGCATGTACGAAACCCCCGCGAACCGCTTCGTCGCCGGCTTCATCGGCGACAGCACGCTGCTGCACGGCACGGTGCGCTCCACGGACGGCCCACGCTGCGGCATCACGCTGACCGACGGGCGGGCGCTGACGGGCATCAACGTCAACGCGGCGGCAGTCGGCTCCGCGGTACAGGCCGGCATCCGTCCCGAACGCATCGTGCTGCATGCGAGCGCCCCGGCCGAGCGCGGCAACGTGCTGCAGGCGCGGGTGGCGAGCCTGCTCTATTTCGGCGATCACCTGCGCCTGCTCTGCAACGTCGCCGACGGGCAGAGCACGAGCACGGTGAAGGTGCCGCTCTCGACCGTCGTGCCGTCGCTGTAGGTGTTGGCGGCGGCGAGG
>CAZZWY010000002.1:502-30112 GCA_964657785.1 uncultured Acetobacteraceae bacterium | reverse complement strand
AACCATTCGACGCCCCACCAGCGCATCCAGGCGGGTGCGCGCCGGACGGTCCCAGCCGCGAAATTCAGCACCGCGCCGAGATGCGCCAGCACCGGCGCGGTCAGGCGCGCCGCATTGTGCTCGAGCCAGGCCTGCCCTTTCTCGGCGCCGAGCGAGGCGATGACGAAGTGCGCACCGCTGCGGTTGATGCGTTCGATCTGCTCGTCGCTGCTCATCGATTCGATCGGCCCGAAGCCGGCCTCGTCGAAGCCGACGCAACGAACCCCGCCCGTGTCGCCCTGGTTGATGCTTTCGCACGCCTCCTTCGCGGCGCCACGCGGGCCGCCGAAGAGATAGACCTTGACGGGTGGCCCGGCATGCGCGCGCAGCGCGTCGAACACATCCGACCCGGCGACCCGTCCCGGCACGTCGACGCCCGAGAGCCGCGCGATCCAGACCAGGGGCATGCCGTCAATCAGGTTCAGGTCGCTGCGCAGCACCGTGTCGCGAAAGCTCGGATCGGCCAGCGCCGCGATCGCGAAGTGCAGGTTGGGCGTCGAGAGAAAACAGCGCGTTCCGCCGAACGCATGGCGGCGGATCAGGTGCACGGCCTGATCCAGGGTCACCTTGTCGAACGGAAGCCCGAGGATCGACACCACCGACCGGTCGAAGTTCGCGCCCGGCATGGGCACCCGCTGGCCTGTCGCCGACACGACGCCGGCGTCGCCCGCGTCGCCGCAGTCAATGGCGTCGGTCATCACGCTTGGTTCGCACCCAGTCGACCTGGCGCTTCGTGAAGAGGCGCAGGTAGACCGGGACTTTCGCAAGGATGTAGATCGGCAAGGTAAGCAACTCGGCAAGTGAAACGCTGTGACGCCCGACACGCTGCCAGGCAACCAAGACACCCGTGAGCAGCAATGCCCACGAGACGATCACGACGGCGATGGGACCCAGGCCCGCGCCGAGCACCGCACCGACCGCATCCAGGGCCGTCACCAGGGCAAGTGCGAGCACCAGCGAGGCAAGCGGCGGAACGAGCAGATCGAGCGCCATGACGAGCAAAGACAGGTCCCTCCCGACAATGGCAGCGCGCAGCAAACGCGGTCCGGCGCTCGCCATCACGGACAGATGCCCGTGCTCCCATCGGGTGCGTTGTGATTTTGCACCTTCCGAATCGCTCGGAAAGACGCTCCAGACTTCGGCGTCCTCACAAAACACCGGCGCGACCCCCCTCATTGCAAGGTCGATGCCGAGTTGCATGTCCTCGACCAGATGCCCGGTCGCGAGCGGCGCCGCGCGGATGATCGACCACGGGAACGCCATCCCGGTGCCCATCAACTGGCAAGGCAGGCCCCAGGCCGCCAGGCCGCTCGGGCGCAGCTTGTTCTTCACGAGCCAGGCGAACGCGGCGATCCGCCGGCCGATCCCGGCGCCCGTCGGCGCCCGCATCGTGTAGAGCGCCTGCACCGGCCGGCCGGTGGCGAGGCAGCGCGCCGCGAGGCGCTCGAGCGCATGCGGTGCGAGGATGCAATCCGCGTCGACGATCACCACCATCGACGGCGGCTCGCCACGCTCCAGCCAGCGCACGCCGAAGTCGAGCGCATAGCCCTTGCCGCGCCGCGTCGGATCCGTGCGCTCGACCACCTCTGCCCCGGCGGCGCGAGCAACCTCGGCAGTCCCGTCGGTGCAGTTGTCGGCCACGACCAGCAGCCGGTCGCCGCGGCCGCACTGTGCCCGCACCGTGCCGATCGAGGCCGCGATGCCCTCGGCCTCGTCATGGGCCGGCATCAACACGACGAGGGGCCCGGCCGGCCCCGCCTTCGGCCTCGACGATGCGCTGGTCCGAGCAGGCCGGCGCAGGGTCGTCGCCAGCTCGAAAAACAAGGTCAGCACCGGCACGCTCACCAGAATCGACACCAGCAGCAACCCGATGTCGAGCAGCCCGAGCGCGGTCACGACGCCCTCTCGCTCGCGCCCAGCGCGTCGGCACGGACCCGAGACCGTTGGAACAGGGCCGCGAGCCGGGCGGCCTCGGTATCGATGTCATGTCGCAGGGTCGCGCGCGCCTGGCCCGCCGCTCCCATGGCGGCCAGGGCGTCAACGGGCAGCGCGAGGCAGCGCTCGAGGGCGGTGCCGAGGGCGTCGATGTCGCCGGCCGGCACGAGCCAGCCGTTCACGCCGTCCTGCACCAGCTCCGGAATGCCCGCGACGTAGGTGCTGATCACCGGCCGGCCGAGCGCCAGGGCCTCCATCAGGACCACGGGCAGGCCCTCGGCGAAGCTCGGCAGCACCAGCGCGCGCGCCGCCAGGATCTCGTCGCGCACCTGGTCGCCGCCGATCCAGCCGGTGATGCGAACCCGTGAGCGCAGTCCGAGCCGGTCGACGAGCGCCTCGATCTCGCCCCGCATTTCGCCATCGCCCGCGAGCACGAGGTCGAACCCGACGCCCCGGGCGAGCACGCGGGCCATCGCCTCGACCAGCAACAACTGGCCCTTTTGCTCGCAGAGCCGCCCGACGCAGACGAGGCGGTTTTGCGCCCCGGGCGCCGCCGGGAGCGCCGCATAAAACGCCCGATCGAGACCGCAATGCACCACCTCGACCCGAGGCCAGTGCGCCTGCGGCAGCCACCGGTAAAGCTGGCTGCGGCCAAACGACGAGATCGCGACCACGAACGCCGCATGCCACGCTTTTTCCGCCAGGCCGAGTGCGACGGGCTTGTCGAATTCCTCCGGCCCGTGCACCGTGAAACTGTAGGGCGGCCCGCCGAGCACCCGAACCAGCATCGCAACCTCCGCCGGGTTGGTGCCGAAATGCGCGTGCAGGTGCTCGATCTTCGCCTCGGCGAGCCAGCGCAGGATCGTGCACGCCTCGGCCAGATAGGCAAGGTGGTGGACCACGCTGCGGTCCGAGCGGCGCCACATCGTCATCGCAAGGCGCAGCGCGCGCAGGAACAGCCGCGGCCGCGTGCAGGCCACCCCGAGCGCCGACCGGACGAGCGCGCCGGCCCCGGGCCGCAGCACATACCGGGTCAGGGCGCGCTCGGCGTGGTCGGCAGGATCGGCCACGGGCTCTCGCCAGCCCCGCACGGCGATCCGCAGCACCGAATGACCGAGGCGTTCGAGCGCCAGAATCTCGCGCCGGATGAAACTGTGGCTGACCTTCGGATACTGATTGACGAGGTACGCGAGCCGCAGTGCGCCGGGAGGCGTCCTGGCCTCGAGCGAATCGGGCGCTGCCACCTTCGTCGATCCTCGGGGGGGAAGGACGGCACTCATTTGTACTCGATCAGCTCGGCGCGCGGCTGCCGACGAACGCGCTGGCGCCAGGACCTGAGCTGCCCCTGGGCCTCCGGGAACTTTCCGGCGACCAGAAAGAAGGACCGCGTCCAGCGCGTCGATGCACGACCCGCACCGCGCATCGCCAGCCGCGCCACCTGCACCGGATAGATCACGAATGCGAGCAGCGCGAGCGGCCCGGCGAGACCCGCCGCCATCACGATCGCGAGCGGCAGCCCCGCTCCCCAGAGCAGCGCGCTGCGCGATTCGCGCACCCAGTGCCGCTCGGGCGGCGCGCCGTGCAGGCGGGCGCCCTCCGCGAAGGCGAAGCCGGCCCGTACGCAGCGCCGCCACCACTGGCCGACGCGGGTCATCGCCGCGTCGTGCAGAGTCATTTCCGCATCGAGCCGCCAGATGCGCCAGCCCGCCGCGCGCAGGCGCACGCACAGCTCGGGCTCTTCGCCGGCGACCAGGTCTTCGCGGTAGCCGCCGGACTGGCGAAACGCCGCCGCCCGCATCAGCACATCGCCCCCGCAGGCTTTCGCCTCGCCGACAGGGGTGTTCCATTCGAGGTCGCAGAGCCGGTTGTAGACCGACCGCTGCGGTTCGCGCTCTCGTCGACGCCCGCAGACCGCAGCCACGACCGGATGCGCGTCGAGGAAGGCGACGCCCTGGCGAACCCAGCTGTCGACCACTTCGCAGTCACCGTCGACGAACTGGATCAGCTCGGCCGAGGGCGCGAGCGTGGCCAGCAGCGCCGCACCCTCGTTGCGGGCCCGCGCGGCGGTGAAGGGCCGCGTCAGGTCGAGCGGATGGACGGTCGCACCCAGCTCGGCGGCCAGCACCGCCGAGCCGTCCGTCGAGCCGGAATCGACATAGACGACGGTCTTCGCCTGCGTCAGCACCGACGCGAGACAGCGGCGCAGTCGCTCGCCCTCGTTGCGACCGATCGCCACGACGCCGACGCGCGGGTCGACGCCACTGGCCAATCGCACCGCCGGTGCTGCCGCCGCATTCACGCCACGGTCCTGCGGGGCCGGACGACGGCGGGAACGCCGACGGCGACGCTGTTGCTCGGCACATCGCGCGTCACCACCGCGTTGGCGCCGATCAACACGTTGTCGCCGATGCGGATGCGGCCGAGCAACTTCGCGCCGGCGCCGATGTCGACGTTGTGGCCGATGGTCGGCGCGCACGGGTCGTCGACGCGCGCCAGCCCGACGACGACGCCGGTGCGCAGCCGGCAGTTGTCCCCGAAGCGCGCATAGCCGCTGATGACGACACCGCCGAAGTGGTCGATGACGAAGTTCCGGCCGACCTCCACTTCGCACGGCAACTCGATGCCGGCCGCGATCTGGACCAGCTTGTAGAGCACGCAGTAGAGCGGATAGAGCGCCCTGCGCAGCCAGAACGGTCGCAGGTCGACCCGCCAGCGCCCGAACCGGTAAACCACCATCGCCCAGAAGCCCTGGGCACCGAAATCCCCGCCGTAGGCACGAAGATCATCCCGGAGGTGAGCCCACATGGTCGGTGCGCCTGCTCAGCGGGTCGGGCGCTGAGCCCAGCCCGTCTTGCGCAGCAGCGACCAGGTGAGCGCGGCATGGGTCCAGTACGGCCCGGCGCCGCGGAAGGTTCGGCGGCGCAGCAACCATTTGCCCGCAAGCAGCGCGTCGCACAACGACGACAGCAGCACATTGAGCCAGAGACCGAGGCGGCCGTGGTGCTTGCGGTAGTAGAGCAGGCCGCTTTCGATCTGCAGCGCCGAGATCTGCCGCCCGCCCGAGGTGATCTCGGCCACCGACTTCGCGCTCTCGCCGCCGATGTGCACGACCGTCGTGTACGGATAGAACATCACCTGCCATCCCGCCGCCTTCACCGCACGGCAGTGGTCCACCTCTTCGAAGTACAGGAAAAAGCGCGGGTCGAACAGCCCCACCTCGTCGACGACGCTCTTGCGGACCAGGTAGTAGCACCCGGGCACCCAGTCGCACTCGCGAGGCGCTGCGTGATCCCAGTCCATGTCGTCGACGAGGCGGGTGCGCGGGAAGTACCGTGTCAGCCCCGCCTGCATCAGGAAATCGTTCCACGGCGTTGGAAAATAGCGGCAGGACGGCTGCAGGTTGCCGTCGCGCCCGACCAGGCGCACGCCCAGCAATGCGCAGCGCGCATGCTGATCGAGGTACTGCACCGTTTGCACGACGCTGCCGACATCGACGAAGGCATCGGTGTTGAGCAGCAGCAGGTAGCGCCCCCGCGCAAGCGCGAGCGCCTGGTTGTTGGCGCGGCCGAAGCCGACGTTGCTGGCATTGAGGATCACGTGGCAATCGGCGAACCCGTCGCGCAGCGCCTCGGCCGACCCGTCGCGCGAACCGTTGTCGATGATCACGATCTGCAGCGCCAGCCCGTTCGCACCGGCGCGCAGCGCATCGATGCACGGGCGCAGCAATTCGCGGGTGTTGTAGTTGACGATGATGGCGGTGACGTCCACCGGATCGGCGTTCATGGCCGTCGGGCCCGGGCCGCCGAAGCGACCGACGCATCCCTTCGGGCGCGGCCAACGAAGCGCACTCGAGCGCGGGGCAATTTCATCTAGCGCTGGCCCGAGATCACGCGCTGATAGAGCGCCAGCGACGCGTTCGCCACCTTGCCTGCCGCATGATGCTCGATCACGTGTGCCCGGGCGGCGGCGCCGAGGCGAGCCGCGAGGGCCGGGTCGTCGAGCAACTTGCCGATCTGCGCCGCGAAATCCGCGGCGTCCGCCGAGCGCGCCAGCAGCCCGGTGCGGCCCTGGATGACACTTTCCGGATTGCCCCCCACGTCGCTGCACACCACCGGACAGCCCTGGTACATCGCTTCGAGGGCCGTGTAGCCCTGATTCTCCCAGCGCGAGGCCACCATCGTGACCATGGCGCGGGCGCGCAGCTCGCCGATCTCCCGGTTCTGCATGCGGCCGCGGAATTCGACGCGCTCGCGCAGCTCCGGCGGCAGCGTCGAATCGCGAAACGCGGCAAAGCCGACGCGCGATCCGTCCGGCTGAAGCAGGCCGTCGTCGGGGCCGACGAAGACCAGGGTGAGCGCCGGACGCTGCGCCAGCAGCAGGGCGAACGCCTGAAGCACCACATCGCCGCCCTTGCGCCGATCGAACCGACCGACGAACAGGATCGTCTGGCGGTCGCAGGCGTCGAGCCGCCAGCGCGGCGCACCATCGTCGACGAGCGCCATCGGGTTGACGACGTGCTCCCGGATCGCCGGGTCCAGGCCGTAGTGCACGAGCGTCTGCGACAGCGTCGACTCGGCGGGCGCCGCGATCGCCGTCGCGCTCGCCAGCGCCACGCCCTCGCGCCGAACCCGTTCCTGCCCCATCGGCGTGCCGAGCTCCTCCTCGACCAGCGAAAGGAAGGCCGGCCCATGCAACTTCACCAGCACCGGAATGCCGGTGATGCGACTGACATCGGCCGACCAGCCGAACGACTCTTCCATTTCGATGACGTCGATCGGATCGCGCTTGTGCAAGTCGAGCATGCTCGCCCCGATCACGCGACCCCACTCGAAGATATCGCGCTCGATCGGGAAACGGTGCCGAAAGACCCGTCGCACGATCTGCCCGGCCACGCCGCGCCGGACGACGTGCAGATGCGGGTCGACGGTCGAGGGGTCATCCGTCCGGCTGAATACCGACACGCGGTGCCCCAACGACTCGAGCTCACGCCGCATCCAGTGCACGTACGTGACGATCCCGTTGTGGTATCTGCCGAGCGGCCAGCCCGGCGTGAAGAGTGCAACGTGCATGAAGAAGCGGCAGTCAGTGTCCGGCAGCGCTGCCGATTTTCGCCGCAGCAGCGAACGCCCGGCGTTGCCGCCAACGACCGATTCGTCGCGCCACACGCAACACGAACCGCATCGAGGGGGTCGTCAATATCCACGCACCCTGCGTCCACCAGGCGAGCGTCCTGCGGGGCAGCGCACCGGTCCGGGCCGTTTCGCGCAGGTCTCGGAGCCCGTACCCGTGCGCGAACGGCTGGGACGTGGTGCCGCTCTGGTCGTCCACGTACTGCACGCTGCCGAGCACCCTCGCCTCCTGGTCATCGGGCGTTTCCATCAGCATCCTCAGCAGCCGTTCGCACATCGTCCGGAGGTCGGCATCCGCATCGACGGCGAGATCGACGCGGACGGTGTCGGCGAAGGCTTCGAGGCAGGACTGGAAGTACTCGACGTTCCAGAGCGTCGGGCGCGCGGGCGGAGGGCGGCGCAGCACCGGCACGTGGGCGCCGCCGCGGCGCTCGACATGCACGACTTGCGGGTGATCGGCCTGGCAGAAGATCTCCATCACCGCCATCAACGAAGGGACGTTGTGCGCGGTGCCGCGGGCCGTCGCGCCGCTCAGGTCGAAGCAGTAGGCCGACATCCGAGCTTCCGGCACATCGCTCGGGCGCCCGAAGAGACCGAAGTAGAGGAAGTGGTGCCGCGCCCCGTGTTCGGCGCCCAGGATGTCGAACATTGACCGCAGAACGCTGCCGCGCCAGCCGATGTCGACGACCGCGCACGGCTCGGTTCCGATCAGGCCGCAGGTGGCGAAGTAGTCGCGCATGTCGGCGCGCCTCGCCGCAGCCACGGCGAGCACCGCGTCCTGCACGGCCGGGTCGAGGAACAATGCCTCCAGCGCCCCCATCCGGTGCCAGCCGATCACGCCTTCGAGCGGAATGCCGTGCCGGCCCAGCGCATCGGCCAGCTGCGCCGCGCTCAGACCGACCCGCTCCAGCAGCGCCTCGGTCGTGAGGACCCCCGCCCCGCCCGTCAACCATTTCAGCGCCCGCTCGTCGATGTGATGGAGACCGGCGAGATGAACCACCTGACGACCACCGTACAGGTAGCCCATGTCCACGTCGATACCGAGCTTCGGCGCGATCCGACGCGCCATCCGCAGCATCACCTGGCCATCGCGGGCGGTGAACCAGATCTTGGCGAGGCCTTCGCGCTGCGCGGTTCGAAGAACCCAGGTGACGAAGGCCCAGAGAACGGGGCCGGCAACGCCGGCAGCGATGTTGCGGTGGGTGTCCTCGGCAGCGGTATCGGCACGCTCGTTCAGGCGCAACCACCGGGCGCCCCCTGCGAGGAGTGATGAGAGTGCGCCGGAGGATCGGGAGTGCAGCTCCATCTCCCCTTCGTACCGCGTCAGCAAGCAGGCCGGCCAATGCGTCGACTCGATGCCGAGTGATCGCGGCATCGAGACATCCGACGCATGGTTGTCGCCGAAATGCCGCCACGTCGGCGGTTGCCCGAGTACCTGCAAGGCGTCTCGAAAAAGGCTGCCGGAGGCTTTGGTGAATCTCGATTCGCTGGAAACGAGCAACTGATCCTTCTCGCCGGCGAGCCCGTCGCGTTCAAGCCAGCGGCGAATGTCGGCGGCAGGGAGGTACATGTCCGATATGAAAGCCACCCGCATCCCTTGCCGATGGGCATCGGCAATTGCTTCCCGCGCCGCAGGCACCACGCGAAGCAGTTCCCCTTCAAGTTCTACCTCCAAGGTGGCGCAGCGGTTCGAGGCTTCTGCATCCATCACCTGCGCGAATTCGAACTCGCTGTAGATCTGCCGAAGCGAGACCTCGAAAGGAAACGAATGCGATCTCGCGCGCGACTCGGCAACCAGCCTGGCGATCCGGAAGCGCTCTGCGGAGCCCTTCCAACAGCCTGCAAGCAATGCGCGATGGCCGACCAGCAAAAATAGCGCCGAAGGATCGCCGACCAGCCGGGTGAGTACGGTGTCGAAAACGTCGAATGAATGAACGGGACCCGTCATTGATCACTGAACTTCGCCGCTCTTAAAGAAAACAGCGACTTGGCCCACCATCCGCCCTCTTGCGCATCGAATTTCGGCGCCGATCGGACCACGGTGGACAACCTACTCAACCTCGCTCAGCCGCGCCTCTTCCGCCTTGATGGCGAAAGGCGTCATTGTCGCCACTGGAAACCTGATTCCCCCCCAGCTGTGGTGCCAGGCTGCCATGGTGCCGTCCTCCCCGCTCTGCGCTGCCACCTCGAACGGCAGTACTTCCCTGATGAGGTCGAAATCACGGTGGCCGGAAGAATCGTCACCGGTACCAACTGCCAACCGGAAAGAATAAGCTCCCGGGCTCAATTTCAAATCTCCGAGATCCACCCGATAGGTTCTTTTCCCCGGACCGTCGAATACCGCCTCGGAAGGGCACCAGAAGGTTCCCACGGCGTATCCTTCCGGATGGATAACGCTACCGCTGATCCTGACACCTGAAACAGCCTCTCGTGAAACGAGTGTGGCCACAAAACCGATCGACTCGCCCGAGGCGAAAATTTGCGACTTCTCGAATTCGAGCGCGTGGAACTCGACCGTCCGATCAATGGCAGGAATCGACCGGGGCCAGTTCGACAGATCGGAACCCTGCGAGAACGCGGCCGCCATCGCCTCCGAATACAGCTCGATCGCGCGACCGGGACCCCCATCGAACGTGATATTGCCACGGCTGAGGAGAATGCACCGAGTCGTCAACTGTCGCACCGCCGCCATGTTGTGGCTCACGAACAGAACAGTTCTCCCAGAACGACTGACGTCGCCCATCTTCCCCATGCACTTCTTCTGGAACTGCACGTCGCCGACCGCAAGCACTTCGTCGACGATGAGGATTTCCGGTTGCAGGTGGGCGGCCACCGAAAAGGCCAGGCGCATCTGCATGCCGCTCGAATAGCGCTTCACCGGCGTGTCGATGAATTTTTCGACGCCGGCGAAGTCGACGATTTCCTCGAAATGCCGGGTGATTTCGGCGCGGCGCATGCCGAGGATCGACCCGTTCATGAAGATGTTTTCCCGGCCGGTCAGTTCCGGATGGAAGCCGGTGCCCACTTCCAGGAGCGAGGCGACCCGGCCGTAGATGGTGGCCTGCCCACGCGTCGGCTCGGTGATTCGGGCGAGCACCTTGAGCAGCGTGCTCTTGCCGGCGCCGTTGTGCCCGATGATGCCCACCGCCTCGCCGTGACGAATGTCGAAGCTGATGTCGTCGAGCGCCCAGAAGAGTGGCTTCTTCGCCTTTTTTTCGCGAGAAGAGAGCAGTGACGACCGCTCGCCGAGGGCATAGGCCTTGCCGAGCTTTTCGGCATGGATGGCGAGGTTGCCAGGGTTAGACGACATCGGCGAAGTGCCTCTCGAAACGCTTGAAGTAATACATGGAGCCAATGAGCAGCGCGACGACCGCGGCGACGGAACAGCCGAGGATCAGCAAGTCCGGGGCCGGCGTGCCGAGGAGCGACCAGCGAAACCCTTCGACCACCCCCGTCATGGGATTGAGAAAATAGATTACCTTGACCCAGTCCGATTGGTTCTTGAGAACGGACTGCGCCGAATACAGCACGGGGGTGAGGTACATCAGCAGCTGGATGAGAAACGGCACTACATATTGAACGTCACGGTACACCGTATTGACAGCCGCCAGCAGCAACGCCGAGCCGAGGGCGGCCGAAATCGCGAGCAGGATAAAGGCCGGCAAGAGCAACACCGCGGGGCCCGGCACGATGCCGTACCACAGCATCATGACCACGAGCACGCAAAAGGCAATCGCGAAATCGACCAGCGCCGCGAGCACTGGCGCGAGTGGAATGATGAGCCGCGGGAAATAGACTTTCGAAATCAGCCCCTGGTTCGCGACGATGCTCGTGCTCGCCCTGGACACCGATTGGGCGAACAGCTGCCAGGGCAGCAGCGCGCAATAAGTCGAGACGCTGTAGGGAATCCCTCCGGTCGTCGGAAGATTGCCGTGGCCGAGCAACAGCCCAAAGAGCGTCGTGAAGACCAGCATGGTCGCGAGCGGCTGCACCACGGCCCACCCGGCACCGAGCAGGCTCTGCTTGTAACGAACCAGAATCTCTCGCCAGGCGAGCGTGAAGGCCAGCTCCCGGTTCTGCCAGATTTCCGCGAGATTGATGGGCACCCAGCCGCTGCTGGGCTTGATGACGAGAATGTGTTCTTGGGGAGCAGAAGCCAAGGCAATCTTTCTTCAATATGTGGAATACGGTTCCGAGCGCAGGGCGCCGGCGGCCGGCTGCGACGGATCGGCGCAGCGCCGAGCGTCACGGCGGCGGCTCCACGCGACTGCGTGGGCGACGATTCGGCCGACGTGCTGTCGCAAGGCTCAGCGCGCAGTCTGACCGACGGAAAGGTGGGCGAAGCGACTGTCGCGGCTGGGCGCGACCTTCATCGCCAGACCGGCATAGCTCGCCATGAGCCCTGTGAGAAAGAACTGGATCGAGCCGACGCCTGCCGTTGCAATGAAAAACAGCGTGGCGACCATGCAAGCGACGAGCGCAGCGCCGAGCGCTGCGGTGTCGGAAGGCGCATCTCCAAGCGACTTCAATGCACGGTAGCAGCGCCAAAGCGCCACGAGAAAGAACGAGAGGAAAAGCGACAGACCGGCGAAACCGTAGAAAAGCGTCACCGAAAGATAGGCATTGACGATGTCGATGATACCTTGCCCCTGCCGCAGCTCCTCCATGTTGTTCGTCACGAAGGGGTCTCCCAACAGAGGGTTCAACTTGATCAACTGCCACGAGACTTCGGCCAGGCGACGGCGGTATTCGACGGTGTCCTGGTCCGAGGTGCCGATGATCGGCAGCCGGTCGATGATGATTTCCTTGAGCGGAGAGAAGTAGGCAACGACCGTGAGCAACGCGATGACCGGCAACACCTTGACGAAGACCGAGGCAGATCCCGGCCGAACCGCCATGTACACGATGAAAAGAATCAGGGCCGTCAACCAGGCCCCGCGGGAATAGCTGACGATCAAGCCGGTGCAGAGAATCAAGGTAATGCCGGTGTCGATCGTCGAGCGCGCTCTCTGCGACTGAACGAACATCCAGAAACCGATTCCGAGGCTGATGGTGTAGCCGAGCGACAGCGAATGCCCGGTCGACACCTGCGCTCTGAGCGCATCACCGCGCAGCAGCCAGGCCGAGACCGTCGGGATGCCCCAATGATAGGGAATCGGCTCGTACAGCAACCAACCTCGCACCGACTCGAAAATAGCCAGAGGCGCCAAAAGCCCGCACACCAGACAGAACATGACCGCCACCTCGGTCATCACCGCGCGGGTTGGCCGCAGGCGAGCGAAGGCATAGAACACGACGAAGGTGTCGAGGAAGAGCAGAAAGCCGCGGCGCATCGTATTGGTGAACGCTTCATACGGCGTGAAAAGCGCCAGCTGCAGCACGCAATACGCCAGCAGGATCCAGTCGAGCGTGCCGAACCGGGCGGCACCCGGCAGTTGGCCCTGGCGCCGCCAGACCACGGGAACCAGGATGGCGAGCGACAGCATGCGCACGTGATTGAGCGCGAAGAGCTGGTTGAAGCCGATGCTCGGAAGCGGCGCCGAGACGTTCGGAATCAAGAACATCAGCAGCGCATACAACGCCAGTGGGTTCGGATCGCGCTTGGCGGCCAAGAACATGAGCGGCATGGCCACGGCCGCGTAGAGCCAGATCGAAGGCGTCACGAAGGCGAGGACGGTGAGCGTCAGCCAAACGTTGCGCCGGCGGCGGAAGTCGGCGCCGTCCATGTAGCGCTCGCACACCGGGCGGGCAACGGCGAACACCGCCAGCGCGATGGCCATGACGACGACGAGATTCTTCAGATCGTTGAACATGAATGGTCGACGTGCTTGCTCAGTGTTCTTTGCCGCCCGGCGCGCCCATGCGACTCGGGTGGTCCGGATGATCGAGGTGCGACCTCGCAATGGGCCCGGTCGGTGGCCCCGCGCATGAGGCAGATTGTGGCGCATGGCACCGCACGCCACTCCGGGGCGGCCGTGAAGCACGCCGCTCCAACACGTCCAACCGAGGCCTCGATCCAGAAACCGCTTCGGCCGGGCACCGGTGGCGCGGTTTCGCCGATGTGTTCCCCGCCAGCTCTGCAAAATGGCGCAGAGGCAGTCGGGGTTGGTGAGGCAACCATCACCCTTCAGCCCAAGGGTTCACCCGATAATAGCCCACGCCCCCTACCCGACCGGCATCGCCTGGTACGCCATGAAGCTGAACCGCACCGCCTTCGCCCTCTGCGCACTGATGTGCGGCGCCTCCGTCGTCGGCTATGCGGCGCGCCCGAGCGCGACGGCGTCCGCGAAGGGGAAGTCCTTGTCGCTCGAGGCGATCGTGCCGAAAGCGTTCGGAGAGTGGCAAGAACTGCCCGAGCAAAGCGCTCAGGTCATCAACCCGCAGACCCAGGAGTTGCTCGACAAGCTCTACAGCCAGTTGCTGAGCCGCACGTACGTCAACAAGGACGGCTACCGGATCATGCTGTCGATGGCGTATGGCGACGACCAGCGGGGCGGCCTGCAGGCGCATCGGCCGGAGGTGTGCTACCCGGCGCAGGGCTTCAAGCTCGGGAAGGTCGAAGACGGCGCACTGCAGACCGCCTTCGGCAACATCGAGGTTCGCCGCCTGACGACGGCCCTCGGGGCGCGCAACGAGCCGGTGACGTATTGGCTGACCGTGGGGGACCAGGTCATCCAGACCAACCTGCAAAAACGTATCGCGCAGATCCGGCTCGGACTGACGGGGCAGATCCCGGACGGGTTGCTGTTCCGGATCTCGTCGATCGACAACAGCAGCGCCCGCGCTTTCGCGATGCAGCAGAAGTTCGCCGCGGACATGCTGGCGTCGGTTCCGGTCCCCGCGCGCAAGCAGCTCAGCGGCCTGACCCTGGCCGGCGCCTGACCGCAGCGGGTCAGGCCCGGATGGCCGGGGCGGCCGGCGCGCTGCTTTGCGACAAGGGCAGGAGCTTCTCGAGCAGCTTGTCGAGCAGGAAGAACGACAGCAAGGCGACGAGCATCAACACCATGCCCGCCGCGCCGTGCAGAAAACCCTGGCCCGCCTCGTCGCCGAGATAGTAGGTGACCAGCACCAGCGTCGCCACGCGCACGATGTTGGCGACGAACGCGATCGGCAGGATCGACATCAGCATGATCGCGAGATGAAGCTTGCGCTTGCGGCCCATCATGTACATGAAGAGCGTGCCGAGCGCGGACAGGCTGAACATCGAGTGCAGGCCGGAACAGGCGTCCGCGACCTGCAACTGATAGGGGCCGATGGAGAGAATCACGCCGCTGCGGGCGATCGGGTAGCCGAGCGCGTAGAGCCCGCTTTCGACGATGTTGGCGATCAGCCCCTTGAGCGAACCGGTGATCGCATCCACCAGCATGCTCGGCAGCGGAATCATGAAAACGAAATACAGCAACGGGAACCAGGCGAGCCGGATGGCGGGCACGCCCTTGAGAAGCAACAAGACGCCGGCGACGACGAAAGGTTGCGAAGCGAACTGCAGGATCGAGATCTCGAAGACCCGCCCGACGAGATAGACACCGAGGCCGAACGCGAAGACCAGCCAGCCCGCGGGGGGCGCCGGGCGAGTGGGCGCGGCGTCGATGTCGCGGCGGAGTGTCCAGAACAACCAGAGCATCACCGCGAGGATGATCGCGCCGTGCCCCTGCTCGTCGCTCTGCCAGATGCCTTCGGCCGCCCACCAGTAGAGCGGCACGAACATCGCGGCGAAGCCGGCGACGGCCGCCAGCCAGCCCGGCGACCATGCCGTTCGACCCGCCAGGGGCAACGGCCCTGGCAACACACTGCTCAAAATGTGCTCTCCGCGGCCGCTTTGCCGAATTTGCTCCGCTTGGCCGCCGGAACTTCGTTCAACACCGACCCCACCACGTTGACACCGGCATTCATCAAGCCCTGAACCAGATCGCTGAAGGCAGTCACCTTGGTCTGCGCGCTGTGCGCCATGGCCAGCGCGGCACCGGTACGAACGGCGATCATGGCCGCATCTTCGCCGACGCTGAGCGCCGGCGTGTCGATGATCACCACGTCGAAAGTGGTTTTGACCTGCAGCATGAACTCGTCGAAGTTGAGCCGGTTCAGCAACTCGAGCGGGTTCGGCGGCACCGGCCCGGCCGGCAGCACGCACAAGCCGGCCAGGTCGGGAATGCGGACGATCGCTTCCTCGCGCGAGCGCCCCGACAGCACGGTCGAAAAACCGACCTTGTTCTCGAGGTAGAACAGCTCGTGCTGCCGGGGGTGGCGCATGTCGGCATCGACGAGCAGCGTGCGCTCGCCGAGCTGCGAGAAGACGACGGCAAGGTTGGCCGCCAGGTAGCTGCGGCCCTCCGAGCGCTCGGAGCCGACGATAGTCAACACCTGCCGATGATCGGTCTTGTCGAACCAGCGCAGCATGAGCTGGCTGCGGATCGCGCGCAGTTGCTCCACCCGCGAGCTGAACGGCTGGTAGGCCGCCACGAGTTCGTCGCTGACCGGCTTCTTGTCCCCCGGCGCCTGGCGCAGGTAGGCGTAGGCGAACTGGCGGGACAGGGCGTACTGGATGTCGGCTTCTGAGAGCAGCCCGAGCCGAACGGCCGCGTCGCCGAACCGCAGGTTGTGCTCCTTCTGCAGCAAGAGCACCCGCTCGGCATCCTCCGGCTTCAGCAGGCCGCTGTCGATGAGGATGCCGCCGAGCGATCGGCTGACGCGCGGCGCGCCGGACAGCATGGACACGGACATCTTCATGGGGCGACTCCAGGGGCGGCCAGCATCGGCCGGCCGAGGCCTGCGCCCGGCGCGATGTTCAGCAGGCGGCGGAAGATCGGCCGCTTCGAGCCTTCCGGCCTGAGCACGCCGAGCACCGGCACGCCGGCGACGACCATCAGGTCTTCGGGGTCCCGAACGCGGCGATCGAGCAGCTCCCAGGCGAGCGCGGCCAGCATGCCGGCAACCAGCCCGCCGAGGATCGAGCCGAGAATGCCCACCGAAATCTTCGGCTTGGACGGATCGAGCGGCTCGACCGCCGGACTCAGCAACCGGGTGTTGGCCTGGTTGTTCTGGCTCTCGAGCACGAACTGGCCGTTGCGCGCGCTGACCGCGTCGTAGGCGCGCTGGGCGGTGTCGAGATCCCGCGTGAGCACCGCCGCCTGATCCCGGTCCGTCCGGAGCGACAGGAGCAGCTTCTTCTGCGAGTCGAGCAAAGACTGCAGCTCGGCGACCTTCTGGCCGCTGCTGCGAGTGACGGTGGACGCCGTACCCGCCACGCGACGCGTCTCCGCGTTGATCTGACGCTTCAATTCGTCGATCTGTGCGATGAGCTGCTGCCGCGCCGGATGGTTCTTGCCGACGACCTCGTCGATCTGGGTGAGCCGGGTCTGCAGGCTCGCGAGCTGCGCCTTCAAACCCTGGACGGAGCCATTGCCCATGACGTCGGGGGACGTTTCCGCACCGGTGTTGCGCTGCCGGGTGCCGGCTTCGACCACCTCGGCCTGGGCTGCGGCCAGTTGAGCGGCCAGGTTCGAGTACTTGGAATTTTCCTGATCGAACTTCTCGTCCGAGACGACGATCCCCTTTTCCTGCTGGAATTTGGACAGCTTGGTCTGTGCCGTCTCGAGCGCGGCCCGCAGCGTCTTGGTTTGCTCGTCGAGGAACGCGGCGCTCTGGCGAGCCGGCGCCACGCGGAGCTCCACCGACACATCCATGTAGGCCTGCACGAACGCGTTCGCGGCGGCCTGGGCGAAGGTCGGATCCTGGGCCGAAAAGGAGACGTTGATGACGTTGCTGCCCCGGACCGGCTCGACGCCCAACCCACCCCGCAGCAGATTCGCGTAGTAGCGCTCGAGCGGAATCTTCGCCTTGGTGGCATCGCGCCACTGCTGCACCGACGGCGGCGAGCGCTCGATGCCCATCATCTTCACGACGCGCGAAGCCACCCGCTCACTGCGGATGATCTCGATTTGGGTGGCCATGTAACTCGGCGCAGCGAGGCTGGGCGCCATCGCGCCGAGCACCGGATCGATCCGCACCTCGACGACCATCGACGCTTCGGCCGTGTACTGCTTCGGCAGATTCAGGGTGTAGACCGTCCCCGCCACCGAAATCAGCACGAGCAGCGTCAGCACCAGCCACTTGCGCGCCCAGAGAATCCGAAGAAATTGATTGATGGACATGGATCGCCCTCAGAAGAGAGACTCTTTGACATAGATGACGTCGTCTCGCTGTATCGGGTCGTTCATCTTCAGGTCGAGGATGGTGACGTTGCCACTCGCATCGCGGCGATGCACCTTGATGCCGCGCTGGGTGCCGCGAGCGCTGACGCCGCCCGCCTGGGCGAGCGCCTGCAGGAGCGTCATGCCGCGCACGACGTTGAACATGCCGGGGCGCTGCACTTCACCGTAGATGTAGCCGCTCGGCGCCCTGTCGACGAACAGGATGTCGGCGTTCTCCACGGGAATGTCGAGTTCGCTCTTGCCCGACTGGATAACCGTCGGCAGGTCGATCTCGATCTTCACCGGCTTGCTGTTGCGCGTGCCGGTGAGGGTGACGATGTCGGAACCGCCCGGAGTCACGCCGCCCGCCGCAGCGATCATTTCCGAGACCTTGGAGCCGACGGTGTCGATCGGGTAGCGCCCCGGCCGGCCGACCTGGCCGAGCACCGAGATGACGTTGCTGCGGATCTGCGAGACCTGAATCGTGACCTGCGGCTTGAGCACGAAGCCGCCGTCGCGCAGCGCCTTGGCGATCTTCTGCTCGGCAGCGTTGACCGTGAGGCCGCTGATCGCGACGTTGCCGACCAGCGGAAAGTTGATCTGGCCGGCCTCGGAAATGCGTCCCCCGTCGACCGTGAGATCGGGGTTCTGATACACCGTGATGCGGACGACGTCGCCCACCCCGAGGATCGCCATGTCGGGCGGTTGGCCCGGCGCCGGCGACGGTTGCGCGAAGGCCGCTGAACAAAGGCTGAGGGCCAGAAACAGGCATCGAATCAGAAAACTCATGGCTTGGATACTTTCAAAGAGATTGACTCGTGCGGTACTGCGGCCGACCGACGCGGCCGCCAGCGCTGGCCGTGCCCGCTACTTGAAGCCCTTCAGGCCCTGCTCGAGCACCGGGCTCGAGGGCATCGCCGCGGAGGCGCTGCTCGGCACTTCGACTTCGACCTGCGGCGCAGCCGTCACCGAGGAGGCCGCTGGCAGCGGAGGTGCGACCGACGTGAGCGGCGGCGCCTCGGGCGGCGGGGCGGCGGGCGGCGACATCTCGCGGGCGCCACCCTTCGCGTAGTCGCCGACATACTCGATCTTGGCGGCGTTGCGAAGCGCGCGGAGGTCTTCTTCGACGACCTTACGCTTGCGCTCGTTGAGAAGGAACTGCTCGATCGCGGGGGTTGCTCGCGCCTCGTCGACCGGCTGGCTGCGCGACCCGACGAGGATCAGAACCGTCGCCCCCGTGGGCGTCGGGCTGAAGGCGGTCTCGCCGTCTTTCATCGACGCGAACCGGTCGAGATTGGCGAGCGGCAGTTGTTCCGCTGCGCGCACCGCCTGGTTCGCCGCGAACTTGATGTCGTTCGCCTTGAGATAGTCGATGAACTCGGTGATGCTCTTGGCGCTCTCCAGGCGCTTGCGCAGCTCGGGGGTCTGCTCGGGCTTGGCCTCGATGCTGAGCTCCTGCAGGCTGTAGACGCGGCGCTCGCTGAAAAGGGCGGGATGGGCGTTGAAATACGCCTTGATTTCGGCCGGGCTCGGCTTGGGCGCGCCCGAGCCGATCTTCTCGACGTAGGCCCGGGCGATGATCTCGCGGCGGGTGGCCTCGAGTTGCTGCACCACCGCCGGGTCGCGATCGATCTTCTGATCCTGAGCCTTCTGCAGCGCCAGCTCCTGGTCGATCAGCCGTTCGAGCACCTGCTTGCTCGCCGAGGCGGCATCGGCAGGCGCCAGGCCTCGCTGCTGCTGCAGGACGAAATTGATCTGGTGAACGGTGATCTCTTCCTTGTTGACCTTGGCGGCGGTCTGCGAGGCGGGCTTGTCTTTCTTCTTGTCACCACAGCCGGCGATCAGCACGACCACCAGTGACGCGATGACCAGAGCGGCTGCGCGCACCGGCAAGGCGCCGCGATCGTCAGGCGCACGAACTCTTGAAATCATTTCGAAACTCACTCCAACAAACCATCCGGGCGCTTCACACCGGTCGACAGGGCGACGATCCGGCTTGGCGGGCCGCCGTCGGCCGCGGGCAGCGCACACGCACCGGCCCGGCTCGAAGCGAGCAGAGTGTACTGGCGAAGCAACAGGCGTCCGGCCATGCGCTGGCAGGCGAATCGCGTCGGCCTGCAACAGCGTGACGAATTGCTGGGATCGTCGCGGCTCGGTGCTGCGTCAGAGCAGCGCCTGGTGCCGGACCAACCGCCAGCCGGCCGTCGCGCCTTCTGGACGCATCAACATCCAGAATTCCCGAAACGGCGACGCGTCCCGAGACGGCCATTCGCGCACCATGCCGGAATACTCGACACACACGACCTGCGCCGAATCGCGTTCCTCAAATAGCAGCAACTCGAGCTTGACGTTCAGGAACTCTGTCCGGTGGGACGAGCCGCCACCCGCCGACGAGGCGGTGCAGAGCTCGTCCAGCATCTCGGGCGTCGTCAGGACGCGCATCGCATCCTCCGCACCGGCATCCCATGCGGCCTGCAGCGCGTCGAAGTGCGAGCGCAGTTCGTCCAGCAGCGCGCCGCGCTCGACGCCGGCGGGCAGCACGACAGGCTCGGCAGCCACCGTCGCCGCGCCACCGCCGACCGGCGCCGTGCCGCGCCATGGCACGAACCCGCGCAAGCCTTCGCCGAGGCCCGATCGCCACAGCAACGCGAGCCCGGCGACGAGCGCCGCCAGGCCGGCGAGTGTCGAGAGCCCGCCCAAGCCGAAATGCGACGGCCAGCCCTTGATCAACAGCAAGGTCACGATCGCGGCGACGACGCTGACCGATGTCGCCACGCCCCCCACCGCGGCCGCGGTCGCGTCGTTCGGCACGATCCAGAGGGTCAAGGCACCGGTAGCCACGACGCCGAGCGGCAGCGCCGGTCGCAGGGACTGCAGTCTGGCGTCGGCGAAAAAAGGCTTGGAGAGGTGCGGCATGGAACGGGGCGGTCGATCGGATCGGTGCAGTGCGGCGGGCTCAGCACTTGATGCCGACGTGCAGCGCCACGACGCCGGCGCTCAGGTTGTGCACGTCGACGTGCCCGAAGCCGGCCGTCTTCATCATCGCCTTCAGCACGGCCTGCGCCGGATGGACGCGGATCGACTCGGCGAGATAGCGGTAGCTGTCGGCGTCGCCGGTGACCCATCGGCCGATTCTCGGCAGCACACTGAACGAGTACCAGTCGTACGCCTTGGCGAGGGGCGGCGCCACCTGGGAAAACTCCAGCACCAGCAAGCGCCCGCCCGGCTTCAGGACGCGGTTCATCTCGGCGAGTGCACGGTCCTTGTGGGTCATGTTGCGCAGGCCGAAGGCGACGCTCACGAGGTCGAACCGGTTCGTCGGGAACGGCAGCCGCTCGCCGTCGCAGATCACGGTCGATAGCGCGAGGCCGGCGTCGATCAGCCGGTCGCGGCCGCGACTCAGCATCGCCTCGTTGATGTCGGTGTGAACGACCAGCCCGCGGGGGCCGACCTTGCCCGCGAAGGCGGCGGAGAGGTCGCCGGTGCCGCCGGCGATGTCGAGCACGCTCTGGCCCTCGCGCACATTCGCGACCGCCACTGCATAAGCCTTCCACGCTCGATGCAGCCCGAACGACATCAGGTCGTTCATCAGATCGTACTTGGAGGCGACCGAGTCGAAGACACCGCGCACCCGCGCTGCCTTTTGTGTCTCGTCGACCGTCTGAAAGCCGAAATGGGTGTCGCTCATGCGGGACGCAGGTCAGTGGACGTGGCCGCAAGCCGTGTCGGAAGCGGACGTCTGGGCGACGGTCGCGACGTCGCGGCTCGCGCCGGCAGCGCGCAGACGCTCCTCGTACTGGCGCCACAGGTCGTCCTGCCGGGAGCCGAGGAAGTGCAGATAGTCCCACGAAAAGATGCCGGTCTCGTGCCCGTCCGAGAACACCGGCTGGACCGCATAGTGGCCGACCGGCTCGAGCGACGTCAGCGTCACCGACCGCTTGCCGGTCTGCAGCACTTCCTGGCCGGGACCGTGGCCCTGGACTTCCGCCGACGGCGAATAGACGCGCATCAGTTCGAACGGGATACGAAAGTTCGTCCCGTCGGCAAAGCTCACCTCCACCACCCGAGAACTTTGGTGGACGGTGAGCGCGGTGCAGAGCGGCGTTTGGGGAGTCAGGCCGGCCATGGAGGTCGTCGTGCGGTAGGAGCCGCCGCAGTGTAGCGAAGGGTCAAGCCCGCGTCGAAGTGGGGGATTGAACCAGGCGCGCGGGCCGCCCGCGATGCAGGAAGTGCTTTTCGAGTCCGTGCCAGCTCAGGAACGCCGCGACCAGGCACGCCGGCACGCTCAGGAGAAACAAGCTCAGCGGCTGCATCTGCCCGCCGTGGAGCGACACGATGATCTGCTCCAGGGGAAAGGCATAGAGGTAGATGCCGTAGGACAGGTCGCCGTGATTGGCGAACCCTTGCAAGGGTCTGCACGGGACGAAGGCGACCCAGAAGATCAGGTAGGCCGCCGCCGGCGGCAGCACGAAGAGCGACGCATACGGAAACGCCAGCGAGACGACGATCGACGCGCTCGCCAGCAGCGCACCGCCGGCGCTCAGCGGAACACGGTTGCGCAGGACATAGAACGCCATCCCCGCGACGAAATAGGGCAGGAGCCGCGCCCAGAACGGCGGGTAGCCGAAGATCACCCCCAGGAACTTGCCGCCCGGTGTGAGCCCGAGGCGCACGAAGACGAACGACACGACGATGCACACCACCAGCAACCCGACGAGCCAGACAGGCCGACGCAAGCCCTGGCGCAGGCCGACGACGAGCACCAGGAAATAGCACCAGAACTCGTACGAGATCGACCAGAGCGACCCGTTGATCGTTCCGCGTGCCGGGTTGTCCGCAAACGCCCCGTGCGGCGTGATGGCGATGAGGCGCGGGGCGTTCGCGAGGAACCGTGTCACCAGGTCGGCGTTCAGCCAGGCGACGCCGGGTGCCGAAAATAGCGCCGGGACGACGAACGCGCCGAGGGCCGCGGCCATCAGGAAGCCGGGGTAGATCCGGCGGACGCGCTTCTCGAGGAAGGCCAGGACGTGCGGACGATTGCTCCAGCTCTGGGTGATCAGAAACCCGCTGATGATGAAAAAGCAGTCGACGGCCAGCGCACCGAAGGTCATCTGACCCTGGCTGAAGAGCGCGAGCGGTTCGGCCGCCTCCGACCCGGTCGCGAGCGGATAGCTGTGCGAGAAGACGACCAGCAGCGCGAAGAAGAACCGCAGGAAATCGAAATTGTTGAGACGACCGTCACCGAGGCGCGCGGCCATGCGGAACCCTCAGCAACCGGCGTTCAAACGGCCGCCGGGCGCGCGACCCGTCGCGGGGTCACGTACGCGTGCCCGAGCGCCTGCGAACGCGCCGCAGCATCGCCCGCGAATAGCGCAGCAGCGCCGGCGGCACCCACTCGCGCAGGTACTGTTCGCGGCGCAGCAGGGCCGCCTCGCGGCGGATCTCGGCGCTGTCGCCGGGCCGTGCGGCATACATCGTCGAGCGATTCGGAACCTCGTCGTAGATCGCTTTCGAGGCGGTGTAGTAGTAGAGGGCGAGCGAGCGGCGAAGCACGCCTTCCGGGCTCATCAGCGGGTCGGGGTGGCCGTGGAAGGAATCGGCGTCGGTGTTGAAGATCACACAGCGGTTGAGCACCGGCATGACGCTCTTGACCCGCGTCGACATGTCCCGGCTCCAGAGCTCGAGCTCGCCCTTGTATTCCGCTTGCCATCCTTCGTTCAGGTAGACGATGACGTTCATCCGGCGATTCAGGTGCAGCTTGCCGTTGATGCGAAAGTCCGCATGCACGCCGAGCTTGCCGCCGCGCCCGATCTCATGGAAGCCGCCGCCGACGAAGTAAGGATCGGGCAACAGCCCGTCGATCGCGGTCAAGCCCTCCAGGAATTCGACGAAAGGCTGCGAATTGAAGAAGTCGAAAGCGCGCCGGCAGAAGCTGTCGCAATCGGCCGGCAGGACCTGCCGCTTGTGATGGCCGGCGTAGCCGACTTCGAAGACGACGTCGGAGTCGAGCCGCTCCTGCGGAAAGTGCGCGCAGAGCTCCGCGGCGATATCGGCCGGGAGGAAATTGTCGAGCACGATGTGGGGGAACGGCTCGGCGAAGCAGTAGTCGCTCGACAGCGACTCACCGATCCGGCGAGCCTCCTTCGGGTCGAGCTTGAAGCCATTGCTCAGGTCGATGGGAAGAACGGGGGTCAATTCAACACTTCCTCGGGAGCTGCCGCCAGAACCGGCGCGGCGACTTTTTCAGTATATCGAGGCGCCTGTGGCAAGGCGGCGACAATCCGTGTATTCCCGAACCCGCGAAGGTCGGCCGACGCGGCCTGCGTGGAATCCTTCCTCACACCAGGACGCGCTCGATGCCGCCGGCGTTCGCCCGCTCGACGAACTCCGGCATCCATTCGCGTCCGAGCAGGCGGTTCGCCATCTCGACGACGATGTAGTCGGCCTCGAGCAGGCCGCTCGTCAGGTCGCTCTGGTAGCGGGACAGTCCCTGCAGGCAGCTCGGGCAGGACGTCAGCACCTTGACCGGCCCCGAGCCGGCGACCGCGCCTGTTGCCCGCAGGCTCGCCTCGTCGCTGCGCAATTCCTCTTCCTTGCGGAAACGGACCTGGGTCGCGATATCCGGCCGGGTCACGCCGAGTGTGCCGCTTTCGCCGCAACAGCGCTTGCTGAGCGCGACGTTCGGCCCCATCAGCGCCTTGACGGTCTTCATCGGCTCCTGCAGCTTCATCGGCGTGTGGCAGGGGTCGTGGTACAGGTAACCCCCCGCCTCGGCCGCGCCGAGGGTGATGCCCTTCTCCAGCAGGTACTCGTGGATGTCGATGATCCGGCTGCCGGGAAAGATCTTGTCGAACTGGTAGCCCTGGAGCTGGTCGTAGCAGGTTCCGCAGCTCACGACCACTGTCTTGATGTCGAGGTAGTTCAGCGTGTTGGCGACGCGGTGGAACAGCACCCGGTTGTCGGTGATGATCTTCTCGGCCTTGTCGAACTGGCCGCTCCCCTTTTGCGGATAGCCGCAGCAGAGGTAGCCGGGCGGCAGCACGGTCTGGACGCCGGCATGCCAGAGCATCGCCTGCGTCGCGAGACCGACCTGCGAGAAGAGGCGCTCGGAGCCGCATCCCGGGAAATAGAACACCGCCTCGGTCTCGCCGGTCGTCGCCTTCGGGTCTCGGATGATGGGGACGTAGTCCTTGTCCTCGATGTCGAGGAGGGCGCGCGCCGTTTTCTTCGGCAGGCCGCCCGGCATCTTCTTGTTGATGAAGTGGATGATCTGCTCCTTGACCGGCGCCGTGCCGACCGTGGAGCGCGGCGCCGCCGTCTGCCGGTTCGCCGCGCGGCGCAGCACGTCGTTGGCGAGCCGCTGCGCCTTGAAGCCGACGTCGACCATCGCCAGGCGCATGAGCTTGATCGTCTCCGGCTTGGTCGCGTTCAGGAACATCATGGCCATCTTGTTCCCGGCCCGAAAGCGCTTCTTGCCCATCTTGCGCAGGAGGTTGCGCATGTTCATCGACACCTCGCCGAAGTCGATGTTCACCGGGCACGGCGAGAGGCATTTGTGGCAGACGGTGCAGTGGTCGGCGACGTCCTCGAACTCTTCCCAGTGGCGGATGCTGACGCCGCGCCGCGTCTGCTCCTCGTACAGGAACGCCTCGACGAGCAGCGAGGTCGCGAGGATCTTGTTGCGCGGGCTGTAGAGCAGGTTCGCCCGCGGCACGTGCGTCGCGCAGACGGGCTTGCACTTGCCGCAACGCAGGCAGTCCTTGACCGAATCGGCGATCGCACCGATGTCGCTCTGCTGCATGATGAGCGACTCGTGCCCCATCAGCCCGAAGCTCGGGGTGTAGGCGTTGGTCAGGTCGGCGTGCAACGAAGCGTCGCGCAGCAGCTTGCCCTTGTTGAAGCGCCCTTCGGGGTCGATGCGCTGCTTGTAGCCGGCGAAGTCCCGCGTCTCGGCGTCGGTCAGGAATTCGAGTTTCGTGATGCCGATGCCGTGTTCGCCGGAGATCACGCCGTCGAGCGAACGCGCCAGCTGCATGATGCGGGCAACCGCCCCGTGCGCGGTCTGCAGCATCTCGTAGTTGTCGCTGTTGACCGGCAGGTTCGTGTGGACGTTGCCGTCGCCCGCGTGCATGTGCAGGGCGGCCCAGACCCGGCCTTTCAGCACCTCGCCATGGAGGCGCTGGCATTCATCGGCGATGGGCTGGAACGCCGCGCCGGCGAAGAGGTTCTGCAGCGGTGCGCGCAGTTGCGTCTTCCACGACGCGCGCAGGGTGTGATCCTGCAGCTGGTCGAACAAGGTGCCGCCTCCGGGCTGGGGGTCGTCCAGCCGGTCGAGCCAGTCCTGCCAGAGCCGCCCCACTTCACGCACCAGCTCGAGCGCGCTCGCGACGCGGTCTTCGAGCAACTCCGCCGGGGCGACGTCGCCCGACTCGTCGTCGGCCTTGCCGAGCGGCAACCGGCCGCCGGAGAGGAACCCCTCGAGCGCCTCCACGAGTGCCAGCTTGTTGCGCAGCGAGAGCTCGATATTGATGCGTTCGATGCCGTTCGTGTACTCGCCCATGCGCGGCAACGGGATCACGACGTCCTCGTTGATCTTGAACGCATTGGTGTGCCGGCTGATCGCCGCCGTGCGCTTGCGGTCGAGCCAGAACTTCTTGCGGGCCTCCGGGCTCACCGCCACGAAACCCTCGCCGGCCCGGCCGTTGGCGAGCCGCACCACTTCGCTGGTCGCGCGCGCGACCGCATCGCCATCGGCCCCGGCGATGTCGCCGAAGAGCACCATCTTCGGCAGCCCGCCGCGCTTGCTCTTGGTCGCGTAGCCGACCGCCTTCAGGTAGCGGTCGTCGAGGTGCTCGAGACCGGCGAGCAGCACGCTACTGCGGCTGCCGTCGGGCATGAGCAGGCCGCCGTCGCGGACGAGGCCGAACATGTAGTCCTTGATGTCGACGATCGAGGGCACCGCGTCTTTCGCGTTGCCGAAGAATTCGAGGCAAACGGTGCGCGTGTGCGCCGGCATCTTGTGCAGCACCCAGCGCGCCGAGGTGATGAGCCCGTCGCAGCCCTCTTTCTGGATTCCCGGCAGGCCGGCGAGGAACTTGTCGGTGACGTCCTTGCCGAGACCCTCCTTGCGAAAGGTCCGGCCCGGCACGTCGAGCCGCTCGGTGCGTTCGAGCGTCTTGCCGCTCGCGTCGAAGTAGCGCAGCTCGAAACTCGCGACCTCGGCGTCGTGGATCTTGCCCATGTTGTGGCCGAGGCGGACGACCTCGAGCCACTTCGCCTCGGGCGTGACCATGCGCCAGGAGGCGAGGTTGTCGAGCGCGGTGCCCCAGAGCACGGCCTTCTTGCCGCCCGCGTTCATGGCCACGTTGCCGCCGATGCACGAGGCCTCGGCGGACGTCGGGTCGACCGCGAACACGAACCCGGCCTGCTCGGCGGCGTCCGCGACGCGCTGGGTGACGACACCGGCCTCGGTGCGAATGGTCGCGACCTCGCGGTCCATGCCCGGCAGGGTCAGCATCTCCACGCCCGTCATCGCCTCGAGCTTCTCGGTGTTGATGACCGCGCTGTTCCAGACGAGCGGAATCGCACCTCCCGTGTAGCCGGTACCGCCGCCGCGCGGAATGATCGTGAGGCCGAGCGAGATGCAACCCTGCACCAGCGCGGCCATCTCCGCCTCGCTGTCGGGCGTCAGCACGACGAAGGGGTACTCGACGCGCCAGTCGGTCGCGTCGGTGACGTGCGAGACGCGGGAGAGGCCGTCGAACTTGACGTTGTCCTTGGCCGTCACTCGGCCGAGCACCCGCGAGGTGCGGCGGCGCAGGTCCGCCAACGTCTGGAACTGGTCGGCGAATCGGCTCACCGCCGCATCGGCGAGCGTCAACAACTCGCCGACCACCGCGTCGCGCGACGCATCGGCCGCGGGCGTGCGGCGCTTTTCCACCTCGCCCAGGCGATGCCGCAGCGCCTCGACCAGCAGCTTGCGGCGGCGCGGGTTGTCGAGCAGGTCGTCCTGGAGATAGGGGTTGCGTTGCACCACCCAGATGTCACCCAGCACCTCGTACAGCATGCGGGCGGAGCGGCCGGTCTGGCGCTCGTCGCGAAGCCGGGAGAGCAGCTCCCAGGCCCGCGCACCGAGCAGCCGGATGACGATTTCGCGATCGGAGAACGAGGTGTAGTTGTACGGAATCTCGCGCAGTCGCGGGCCGTTCTGTCCGGCGTGGGCGGCAGCCGCGATCTGGGACAGCGGGATCGGTGCGTTCATGGAGACCGGGCGCGTCGAAGCGCCCGCGGTAGCACTTGGAGCCGCATTTTACCGTGGGCCCTCGCGCAACGACGTGCACGGGGCGCGATGCGAAACGATGCAAAAGGGTCGTCGAGGGGCCGGGTCGGCACCCCAGCCATAGACTATCCCATGGCTTCCATCTCCCTGCGCAACATCGTCAAGCGCTACGGCACCGGGCCGAAGGCGAACCAGGTGATTCACGGCGTGACCGCGGAGATCGCCGACCACGAATTCATCGTGATCGTCGGGCCGTCGGGTTGCGGCAAGTCGACGCTGCTGCGGATGGTCGCCGGGCTCGAGGACATCTCCGCGGGCGAGATCGCGATCGGCGGGCGGGTCGTCAACGACGTCGAGCCGAGCGACCGCGACATCGCGATGGTGTTCCAGAACTACGCGCTCTACCCGCACATGAGCGTCTTCGACAACATGGCCTACGGCCTGAAGATCGCCAAGGTGCCGCTGGCCGACATCCGGCGCCGCGTCGACAAGGCCGCGAAGATCCTCGAGCTCGGCACCTATTTGCAGCGCAAGCCGCGCGAACTCTCGGGCGGCCAGCGCCAGCGTGTCGCGATGGGCCGGGCGATCGTGCGCCAGCCGCAGGTCTTCCTGTTCGACGAGCCGCTCTCCAACCTCGACGCCAAGCTGCGGGCCCAGACCCGCCTCGAAATCCAGAAGCTGCATGCCGAGCTCGGCGTGACCTCGCTCTTCGTGACGCACGATCAGGTCGAGGCGATGACGCTCGCCCAGCGCATGATCGTGATGAATGGCGGCCGGATGGAGCAGATCGGGACGCCGGAGGAGGTGTACCACCGGCCGGCGACGACCTTCGTCGCGAGCTTCATCGGGTCGCCGCCGATGAACCTGATTCCCGGGCACGCAGACGGCATGCGCTTTTCCGCGGGACCAACCCGTCTTCCCTTGCCGGCGCCGGCCCCGCGCAGCGGTGCGCTCGTTCTCGGCATTCGCCCGGAACATGTCGCCCTGGGCGCGGCGGGCGCGGCGGGCTGGCCGCTTCGGGTCGAGGCGCTCGAGATGCTCGGGGCCGAGCGCCTGATCTACGGCCGGCTCGGCGAGTCGCTCTTCACGGTGCGCATCGATGCCACCCTCTCCCCGCCGAAGGTGGGCGAGACCGTCACCCTGAGCGCGCCGGCGCTGCATCTGCACTGGTTCGACGCCATCACGGCGGAGCGCGCGTGACATGACCGCGCCGAGCACCGCCTGGCACTTTCCACGCTGGATCGCCCACCGAGGCGCCGGCAAGCTCGCCCCCGAGAACACCCTGGCTGCGTTTCGCGTCGGCGCGGCGCACGGGTTCCGGGCGTTCGAATGCGATGTCAAGCTGAGCGCCGACGGCGTTCCGTTCCTGCTGCACGACAGCGATCTCGAGCGCACCACCTGCGGCACCGGCCGCGCGGGCGACCGACCGTGGGACGCGTTGTCGCGCCTGGACGCCGGCAGCTGGCACGGCCGCACGCACGCGGGCGAGCCGTTGCCGACCTTGCACGCCGTCGCACGCTGGTGCCTCGCCAATCGCTTCGCGCTCGACATCGAGATCAAGCCGACACCCGGTCGGGCCGACGAGACCGGCCGCGTCGTCGCGCAGGAGGCGGCCCGCTGGTGGGCGAACGCCGCGGTGCCGCCCCTCCTCAGCTCGTTCGACCCCGACGCACTCATCGCCGCGCGGGCTGCGGCGCCCGCGCTGCCGCGGGCGTTGCTGCTCGATTCGCTCGACGCAGGCTGGTTCGAGCGCGCGCGCGCACTCGGCTGCGTCGCCGTCGTGACGAACCATGCGGTGATGGCGTCGACCGTCGTCGATCGGCTTCACGCGGCCGGCCTGCGGGCCCTCGTCTACACCGTCAACGAGCCGGCACGAGCCGCCCATCTGCTGGAACTCGGTGTCGACAACGCGAAGATCAGCCGGACGCTGCTGGACACCCACCCGTTCTCCTGGCTGCCGATGCTGTCGCGCGTGCTGTCGTCGGCGCACCTCGTCGCCGATGCCGCGGTCTCCGCCGGCGTCGTCGTCGGCGCTTTA
>CAZZWY010000002.1:0-492 GCA_964657785.1 uncultured Acetobacteraceae bacterium | reverse complement strand
TTGCCATGATGTTCTCCTATTGGTTTTGTGTAACGGTTCGCGCCCGCGGCGGGCTGAACCGGATCCGTCACCGCTGGCCCGTCGGCAGCGTGCGAAGCCGCCGGAGCACCGGCGCACGCCAGGCCACGCCGGCGAGCAGCAGCGCGCCGCAACCCGCAAAGCCGAGCGACGCCCGCAGCCCGACGTGTTCCCCCAGCCAACCGCCGAGCAGGGCGCCGGGCAGCGCCGGAATCAGGATCAGCCAGCGGATCGTGCTCGTCATCCGCCCGAGCAATTCCGGCGGCGTGACGGCCTGCCGGATCGCCAGGAAGTTGATGAAGACGAGCACCGCACCGGTCGAGAACAGCACCAGCATCAGCCCGAACGCGAAGACGCCGAGGCGGTTCACCGGCGCCAGCGCGAGCAGCAGCCAACCGGCGCCGCACACCGCGACACCGAGCACCAGGCACGGCCCCGGGCCGATGCGACGGCTGATGCGGTCGCCGAACAGGC
>CAZZWY010000001.1:0-31394 GCA_964657785.1 uncultured Acetobacteraceae bacterium | reverse complement strand
CTACTTCACCTCACGCGATTTCGCGACCAGGAACGCCGACGTGCTGAAGATCGCGATCGACGAGGTCAACGCCATCGACACCTGGGCCTCGAAGAACAAGGCGGCCGCGGCCGCCGAGCTCTCGACCGTGCTCGGCCTGGACCGCGGCATCACCGAGCTCTATGTCGACCGCGCCGAATTCGGCACGGCGCCGGTGACCCGCGAGATCATCGCCGAGCAGCAGACGATCGCCGACACCTTCTTCGAGCTGAAACTGATCCCGAAGAAGCTGAACCTGCTGCACGCCGCGCCGGTGGCGCTCGGCTGAGCGTCAGGGACGCGCCCGCATCGGGCGCGACGGTCGGCTGCCCGACAGGCCGATTCGCTTCAACACCCGCCGCTCGCCCGCATCGAGCGCGGTGCGGGCGCGCAGCGTCGCATGGTTGTCCCACCAGACGATGCGCCGACCTGTCAATGGTGGGTGGTGGCGAAGCGCGGCCGCAGCAGGTGAGTTCGCAGGCGCTCGATCAGCGCCTGGCCGTAGGGGCCGGATCGGGCGCCGGCCACCTCGACCTCGGTCGCCTGGTCGAGGTAGAGCGTCCTGCGGCCCGAAACCGGGTGCTTGCGGACCAGCGGTTGCGCGACGTTCGGAGAACATGCCGTCGAACTGCGCGCCCAGTGGGAGGCCCCAGGCGCACTCCACCAGGGGCGATGACGGCGCATCTGCTGCAACTGGCAACCGAACGCCCGGGCGACTTCGCTCGCCCACTGACAATATCCTTCCGCTGTGAATTCGCCCGCCAACGTCCCCCACCCTCCCGTGCCCGATGCCCGCGACATCGGGCCGCAGGCCCGGCGCTGGATCATGTTCGCGCTGCTTGCCGGCGTGGCGATGGCCAGCCTCGACAGCGCCATCGCGAACATCGCGTTGCCCACCATCGCCAAGGAACTGGGCGCCACCGAGGCGTCCAGCATCTGGGTGGTCAACGGCTTCCAGCTCGGCACAGCGCTGTTCCTGCTGCCCGCCGCGGCGCTGGGCGAGATCCTCGGCCTGAAGCGCAGCTACGCGTTCGGCATCATCGCGTTCGGCTTGACGTCGCTCGGCTGCGCGCTGTCGGCTTCGCTCGCCTGGCTGGTGCTCTTTCGATTCCTGCAGGGCGTGGGCGCCGGCTTCATCGCGGCGCTCGGGCCGGCGATCGTGCGGCAGATCTATGCACGTGACCGAATCGGCAGCGGCCTCGCGCTGGTCGCCCTCGCGGTGGCCGTCTCGGGCGCTGCGGGGCCGTCGGTCGCGGCGGCCATCCTGTCGGTGGCGCGCTGGCCATTCCTCTTTCTCATCAACGTCCCGGTCTGCGCGCTCGCCGCATGGGGCTTTCTGCGTTATTCGCCGGCCAGCGAGCCACAGGCGCGACGTTTCGACCTGGGCGGCGCAGTGCTGAGCGCGGCGGCGCTGGGTCTCCTGGTGGCCGGGATCGACACGCTGGGCGGCGACGCGCGCCTTGCCGCCGCCGAGATTGCAGGCGGACTCATCGCGCTGGCCGTGCTGGTCGTGCATCAGTCGCGTCTGGCGACACCGCTGGTCCCGATCGACCTGTTGCGGATTCCGCTGTTCTCGCTGTCGATCGTCACCTCGATCTGCTCTTACTCGGCACAGATCCTGGCTTACGTGTCCTTGCCGTTCCTGTTCCAGACGGTGCAGCACCGCTCCGCGGTCGAAACCGGTTTGCTGGTGACCCCCTGGCCGCTGCTCGTGATCGTCGCGGCGCCGATCGCCGGCAAGCTTACGGCAAAGTATCCGGCGGCCTTGCTCGGCAGCTTGGGTCTGGCGGCGCTGGCGGCAGGCCTGGCCTGCCTGGCCACGATGCCGGCATCGCCCAGCATCGTCGACATCGCCTGGCGCATGGCCTTGTGCGGCATCGGCTTCGGCTTTTTCCAGACGCCCAACAACGCCGCGCTGATGACGGCGGGACCGGCGAATCGAGCCGGTGCCGCGGGCGGCATGCTGGCCATGGCGCGCATCCTCGGCTGGTGCCTGGGGTCGGCGCTCGTGGCCGTGCTGTTTGCGCTCGTGCACGGGCGTCCTACCGTCGCCTGCCTGGAAGTGGCCTGCGGGTTCGCGACCTTCGGGGCGATCGTCAGCGTGTCGCGGTTCGGGGCCGGACCGGCGCGGGCGCAGGCTTGAGCATCGGTGATGGCGTGTCGATGCGAGCCGCGTCGTCGTGCATTGTGGTGACTTCGGCGGAGACCGCGACCGAATCGAACCCCTCTGACGATGAGGCGGTCTTGGGTCCTCGTCGAAGCTCGACATTCGTTGCGCTTGCGGGGGACTTCAGGACCCATCAGCCGCCGCAACTCGGCGTTGCCGATGCCGAGGCTGGCCGCGCGGCCATCCATGGATGCGGCGATGTAGGCCGGCAGCATCAAGCGTGGCTCGGCATTCGTCGCCGTTGCCAGCCAGGCGACTGCCGATGCGTCGCTGTCGCGCGGAGGTGCGAGGCGCGCATCCGCCCGAGAGTGCGTCGCCCGGACCAGTTGTCCCAGTTCCTTGTCAGGTCGGCAATTCTTCAGTTCATCCTCGTCGAGCTGCGGCAGGCGCGCCAGCAGATCATGGTGGCCAGCAGCGATATCGTCGGGTCGTAGCGGGAACGGGGTCGTCCCATCGAATCTGCGCATCAAGGAATGACGGCTTGCAGTCAGTAAGCCGGCTGTCGAGTGTCGTCTGCGACCCGCGGCCGTCGGCCACTTCCAGTCGTTCAAGCGATCAGAAACTCGCGACACCGATGACCGGTTTCAATGTGCAGCCGCCATAGGGCGACGGCGACAGAACGCAACCAGCTCGCGAAACTCCCGGTCAGTGAGAGTAAAGGTCGCGCCGACCCACGAGGCCCAGCCAATTGCCATGAGCAAAGGCCGCCTTGTCGGCCTCGGACAGGCCGCAGTTTTCGAGGAACTTTCGTGCGTCGCCGTCCGGCCGATATTGGTACGGGAAGTCGGTGGAGAAGAGCAATCGATCATTGCCAACCACTGACGCTGCTCGGTCACGGTAGTGAGGAAGAAACATGCCGCTGGACGTCACGTGGAGGTTTCTGCGGAAATAGGTGGCGATCGGATCGGCGAGCCCGGAGACGCCGTCCATGGTGGCAAGGCGTTCGGCATAGAACAGCACCAGTTCGCCCCAATGTCCCAGGATCACCTGAAGGCGCGGCATGCGATCGAACGTTCCCGCGAGCAACAGGCGGATGAACTGGATGCCCGCGTCGTCGTGCCAGCCGAGACCGTAGGTCGCGAAGGCTGCGTCGATTGCAGCCGTGAAGCCGGAGTAATACGCTGCTCGCACGGCCATCGCGGGTGTCCGAGGATGAAGGAACACCGGGACACCCAAGGCCTCCGCGGACTGGAAGATCGGGGTGAACACAGGGTGATCCAGATGGCGCTCAGCGACCCGTCCGCACAGCATCGTGCCCTTGAAGCCGAGTCGCTTGACGCATCGCTCGAGTTCGAGGGCGGCTTCATCGGCGCATGCCACGGGAAGCGTCGCGAAGGCCTCGAAGCGCGTTGGGTGGCGGGTGACCGCGGCGGCCAAAGCGTCGTTGATGCGCCTGGCCATCTCGACACTTTCGACTCCCAGGTTGTGAAGGGCAGGCGTCGTGAGCGACAACACGTGAACGTCGAGTCCTGTTTCGTCCATCAGCGCGATTCGTTCCTTCCCAAGATCAAGAAGACGGGTATCGATCGTCCCGGAGTGGAACGCCACGCTTGGATCGACCGCATCCAGGCCAACGGCGCGCCATGCGTCACGAACTTCGGTGGTGAGGAAGTGTTCTTCGATACCGATCAACTTCATGGTGGCCTCTTCCGGCATGCCGCGGGGAGCTTGGCGCCCGCCTGCGTTGTCTCACCAGGGAACGGTCTTGCCCTTGCGGTCCAGATACTGCAGCCCGGGCCTACCCTTTTTGCCGATGATCACGCTCACGATGTCCGGGATGGTGTCCTCCATCGTGAGGGGCGCTTCCGGGCCGCCCAGCTCGGTGCGGATCCAACCGGGGGCCATCAGCAGGAGCGCGTGACCGTCATCAGCGTGGCGGGCGGCGTAACTGCGCATGTACTGGTTCAGCGCCGCCTTGGTCCCTCGATAGACCTCATGGCCGCCTTTCTCGTTGCTGGCCACGCTGCCCTGTCCTGAGGACATTACACCGATGAGGCCCTTGGCAGTGACAAGTTCCTGCAGCGTCTCGATGGTGCGCATCGGGCCGAGGGCGTTCGTGACCATCACGTGGACGAACTCGTCGGTCGAGACTTCGGCGATCGTTTCGTCCTGGTTGCGGTTGGCGGTGCCGGCGTTGTTGAAGAGGATGTCGAATCGACGGGCCGAGAGTCGATTGCGCAGTTCGACGAGCTGGGCGGCGTCGGTGACATCGACATGCTCTACCGCGAGCTGATCCGGATACTTGTCCGCCAGGTCATGGAGACCAGTTCTCGACCCTCCGCGTACCGTGGCGACGACGTTCCAGCTCCGTTTCAGGAACTCCTCGGCCATTGCCAGACCGAGTCCACGCGAGGCGCCGACGAGAAGCAGCGAGGGGCTGGACGATGATGTTCCTCTCATGGGAGGCTTTCGTTGATGACATGCTCTGAAGTATGGGAAAGGCACGCGCCGCGCGCCAGACGCCCCGCTTGCACAATGCAGTTGCGTGCGACGCCCTGTCGCAGTCGCTCCACTTTTTACTCGATGCCATGAACGACGTGGATCTGAACCTCCTGCCTGCCTTGGACGCATTGCTCGCCGAAGGCAGCGTCACGGGCGCAGCACGGCGTCTCGGCTTGAGCGCTTCGGCCATGAGCCGGACGCTTGCGCGGTTAAGGGCGGCCACCGGCGACCAGCTCCTTGTGCGCGCGGGCAATGTGCTGGTACCCACACCGCGCGCCATCGTCCTGCGCGATCAGGTTCGTGAGATCGCCCGTGATGCACGCGTTGCCCTGAGCCCTCAAGCCACCGACATCGATCTGGCTTCGCTCGAGCGCACGTTCATCGTTCGTGCGAACGAAGGTTTCATCGCACTGTTTGCGGCTTCATTGATCACGGCGGTCGTGCAGGCCGCACCCCATGTCCGGCTGCGCTTCGCTGCGAAGCCGGTGAAGGATGCTCGCCAGCTTCGCGAGGGACAGGTCGACTTGGAGATCGGCGTCCTGGGGGCGTCGGGGCCCGAGGTGCGAATCCAAACCATTTTTCGGGATCGCTTCGTCGGTGCGGCGCGCGCGGGGCATCCACTCTTGTCGAGTCCTATCACGCCGGCCAGCTATGCGGTATGCCGACATGTGGTGACTTCTCGCAAGGGCGTCTTCAAAGGGGCGGTCGACATCGCGTTGGCGGACCTCGGCCATGCACGCGCAATCGCCGCCGTGGTCCCCGGCTTCCCCGATGCGATGCGCATCGCTCGCGAGTCGGACCTCATTGCGCAAGTGCCGCGAAGCCTGTTTTGCGCTGAAGTCGCCAGCGCCGCATCGCTCTGCGAAGGGCTGGTCAGTTTCGATCTTCCGGTTCGCACGTCCGAGATGGTGATCTCTGCGATGTGGCATCCGCGGCACGACGGGGAGCCTGCGCATCGCTGGCTGCGCGATACCGTGACGACGGTGTGTCGTGGTGCGTTTGCTGGATAGCTGACGAATTGCGCATGCTTGGTCTCAACGGTTGCGCGCATGCTGGCGGCGTTGTGGTTTCCGAGTGAAGGTGGGGGCCGCCAAAGAAAACCGATGTCGAATTTATTTTAAGACGACCCTACGTATCGGAGTGGCAACGCCGTCGTGTACTTGAGCTCCTCCATCGCAAAGCTGGAACTGACGTCCGACAGGCCGGTCCCTTGGGTCAGGCGTTTGTAGACGGCGTCATAGGCGGCGATGTCGGGTACGACGACCCGCAGCAGGTAGTCGATGTCGCCGCTCATCCGATAGAACTCGAGCACCTCGGGAATTGCCTGGACTGTGGCGCGAAACACGTCGAACCACTTTTCGTTGTGCTGGTTGGTGCGCACCGACACGAACACGGTGACCCCAACGTTGACTGCAACGCGGTCGACGAGTGCAACGCGTTGCCGGATGACGCCGGCCTCCTGCAGGCGCTGGACGCGCCGCCAGCAGGGGGTGGGAGACAACTGCACCCGAGCGGCAAGATCGGCCGTCGAGATTTCAGTGTCTGTCTGCAGGATGTCGAGAAGCTTGCAGTCGATTGCATCCAATTTCATCGAGGTTCTTCCTACGAGCATGCCTTGCTAGAAAAACGCTTTTAAGGGGAGACGTTTGCACAGCCATTCTCGAAGGATACGCTCAACATTTCGTTCTCACTTCCTTGCACAGAGGCCACCATGAACACCTTCCCCTCGACCATCGGCCTCATCGGCGGCCTCGGCTGGGAATCCACTGCGCTCTACTACCGGCTGGTTAACCGCGAGGTGGGGCGGCGCCGCGGCCGGCTTCACTCTGCGTCGATCAACGTGCGCAGCCTCGACTTCGAGCCGATCGCCGTGCTCCAGCGCGGCGGTGACTGGGACGCGATGGCCGCACTGATGAGCCAGGCCGCGACCGACCTTGTCGGAGGCGGTGCCGACTGCGTGCTGATCGGCAGCAACACGATGCACCGGGTCGCGCCCGCGGTCACCCGAAGGCTCGCGCGACTCGATGCCGGCGGCGTACCGCTGATCCACATCGCCGACGCCACCGCCGAAGCCATCCTCGCAACACCGGTACGGCGCATCGGCCTGCTCGGCACCCGGATGACGATGGAGCAGCGCTTCTACGCCGACCACCTCGCCGCGCTCGGCATCGAGTGCCTGACACCGCTCGCCGCCGAACGCGACGAAGTCCACCGCATCATCTTCGAGGAGCTCTTTCTTGGTCGGATCGAACCCGCCTCGCGCGCGGCGCTGGCGGCCATGATCGCCCAGCTGGTCGACCGAGGCGCGCAGGGGATCGTGCTCGGCTGCACCGAACTGCCGCTGATCGTCGGCGCTCAACAGAGCGCGGTGCCGATCTTCGACACTACCGAACTGCATGCGATAGCAGCTGTCGACTTCAGCCTGACCGGCCGTCTGCCGTTTCAAGCGCAACGCCAAAACGAGACCGTGACAGACGATCGGGGCTGAGCCGCTCCCCCCCTCCGCCGGCGCTCCGGAGTGACATCGCTGTTCGTGACCAAGTGTGCCGACGTGGGGCAAGCCGTGTGCACCCGAACGCGTCCGGAGCGCTTCATCCGGCGCCTGGTGGCGATGGTTTCGTGCTGCCAACCCTCGGCCGCCGATCAGAGCCCTGGATGACCTGTCTCCACGCTGCCTGGAGGTCGTCATGCTGCGCAAGATCGATGGCCTCAGCCACAGCGAAACTGGCGACTCGGCATCGCCGAGGCACGGGCGAAAAGCAGGTCGCGCTGTGTGTTCGGCGGATCAAAATTTCATCGGCGCTAACGAAACCGATGAGACGCCCGACGAGATCAACCCGCTGAGCGATTGATCGAGCGATCGTCGAGATGGCGGCGACTGGACGCTCACGCCTGGTTCACGATCCGGCAAGTGAAGGTGTGGTCGCGAACGTCGACCAAAACTTCGAGAAATTCCGACCAAGGTCGGTGGTGGGCAAGGTACAGCCTTCATAAGCTGTCGTTCATACACCCGCCGTACACCCGACATCGACCGGACACGGATCCGTCGTCGTCAAGTTGAACAAACGTGAGGAGATCACCATGCAAGGCGCGCGATCCGTAGGGCACCAGCAGCGTTGTCGCAGGCTGGCGCTGATGCTTGCCGTCGTTCTGCTGTGCAAAGCGCCCAGCGCGGGAGCAGCCGACGCGGAGGTCAGAAGCTTCGACCTTTCCGCGCAAGCGCTGCGCGGGGCGATCGCGCAGTTCACCGGGTTGACGGGCATCGCGGTGCGGCTCGACCCAGGGGTGAGCGACGCCGCGGCCGCCCATGCCGTGGCGGGGCGTCTGACGGCGTCGCAAGCGTTGGCAATGCTTCTCTCGGGCACAGGGCTCACCTATCGCTTCGATGGCGACAAGGCGGTGATCATCAGTCGTGCCGCAGCCGACGGCAGCCGCGTGACCGGCACGCTGAAGGTGGAGGGTGGCGGTACGCAAGGGGGTGGTAGAGGGGCCGCCGCCGGGCCCAACGGCAGCAGCGATGTCACCGCGACCGAAGGCACGCACAGCTTGGCGGCACAGATGGCAGGCATCGGCTCGAAGACGCCGCTGCCGCTGAAAGACATCACGCAGAGCGTCAGCGTGATCACGCGCCAGCAGATCGAAGATCAACACCTGGACAGCATCTCGGAAGTTCTCGCGCAGACCACCGGCGTGACGGTGAATACCGGCCAGAACAGCGGTGGCAATCTGAACCAGGCGTTCTACTCTCGTGGCTTCGAGATCAAGGACTTCCAGATCGACGGCGGCGCACCGCTGACGGAGGGAAATAAGAACTTCACCAGCCAGTACACGCCGATTTTCGAACTGTCGCAGTACGACCACGTCGAGGTGCTGCGCGGCGCCGACGGGATGTTCAGTGGCGTGGGCGATCCGGGCGGTGTCGTCAGCCTGCAGCGCAAGCGCCCACTCGACCATGCGCAGGTTCTGCTCGAAGCCGGCGCTGGCAGCAACGACCACAGACGGGTTTCGATCGATGGCACGACAGCACCGCTTCTCGACGGCAAGCTGGGCGTGCGCGGCGTGCTCACCCATGACGACAGTCCGTTCTTCTATGGCAAGAAGAAAAACACGACGGAAATGGGCTATCTCAACGTCGAATTCAAGCCCGTGCAGGGTACGCAGATCAATGTCGGCGGCAGCATCACGTATCGCGATTCGACCCCATGGACCTACGGCCTCCCGCGCGCAGCCGGGGGCGGTGACCTGAAGCTGTCGCGCGACCTGTGTCTGTGCCTCGATCAGAACTACCAGAAACTGCATCAGACCGAACTCTTCGCCCAGTTGCGGCAAACATTGGCGACCGATTGGTCGCTGGCCGTCAACCTGACGCGGAACAGCCAATCGGGCAACGAGTTCGATGGTGAAGTCACGGCTCCCTATTCCGGCGTTCCGACAGACGGCTCGGGCTTGTCCATCAATGCTGGTCAATACGAGATTCAATCGAAGCAGTTCAACGCCGACGCGACGCTCAACGGCGAATTCGAAGCGTTCGGCCACCGCCATCAATTCATGCTCGGGGTCGACCGGCAGAGCCAGGACGGTCAAGCACCAAACGGCGCCGACAGCAACATTTCATACTTCTGGAGCGATGCGGCGAATCTGAACACGTTCAATCCGTCGGGCTACCCGGTGTCGACCGCTGATATCCAGCCGTCGACCGCCACGGTCCTTGCCTACAGTCAGGTCCAATGGGGCGTCTTCTCGACACTGCGCCTGAAGCCGATCGACCGCCTGAACGTGACGCTGGGCCTGCGGCACAACAGCTACCAGACCAACCAACTCACGTCCTATCCGGACCGTGGCATCGAAACGGCCACGAAACTGACGGAGAAGCACACGATGCCCCCCTTCGTCAGTGTGGGCTATGAGCTGACGCCGAAGATGTCCGCTTACGCCAGTTATGCCTCGATCTATCAGTCGCAGGCCAACATGTTCACGGCGGATCTGAAGCCGCTGAAGCCGAGCACCGGCACGAACATCGAGGCGGGGTTCAAGCGCTCCGACTTCAATGGCACGTTGCAGAGCTCGTTGGCCATCTACCGCATCGTTCAAAAGAACCTGGCGGTCATCGATTCCAACGTGAATTCGTCGGCCAGCACGCCGGTCGGTGGCACCTGTTGCTACCTGAACGCCGACGACAACAAGAACACCTCCAAGGGTGTCGATCTGGAAGTCAAAGGCGCCATTACGCCGCGGTGGCAAGTCTCCGCCGGCTACACGTTCAATACCAACAATTACGAGCCGTCGCCGTCCGAGACATCCACCGAGGACAGCCTGACGACTTTTGCGCCTAAGAACATCGTGAAGCTCTGGACAACCTATGCATTGCCGGCACGCAGCTGGTGGCTGCCTCTCCAGGTGGGCGGCGGCGGCCGAGTGCAAAGCCGGACGTATGCGCAAGGCACGGTGTGCAATTCGGACTACTCCGTTTGCATCCCCACCAAATTTTCTCAGGGCGGGTACGGACTTCTGGACGTGATGGCGCGGTGGCGTGTGGCGGCGCATGCCACCGTTCAGCTGAACGTGAAGAACGTGTTCGACCTCCACTACTACCAGTCTGTCGGCGGCCTGCGCAGCGGCAACTGGTACGGCGAACCACGCAACCTGCAATTGTCATTGAACATGAGTTTGTAAGACAGCCCTCAAGACCGAAGCCATCGCTGCGGCCACGATGATCGCAACGGCCCATTCACCAGGCCCGGCAATACGCCGCCAGCCAAGGCGGCGCTTTCCCCACGCCGGACCTCCTCACACATCAGAAAGATTGTCATGAATTCAATCGACGAAGCGACCCGACTTTTGCCAGACGCCACCAATCAAGCCCGGGAGTCGCAAGACGCACCGATGCTCACGCCAGTGCAGCAGCGGGCGCTGGCCGATCTCGAGGCGGTGCTCGACGTTTCTCATGTTGTCGGTTTTATCGCGCCCCCCGCCTGTGGTGCCACGATCGTCCTGCGCGCGCTGGCCCGACGCCTTGGCGGCCGACTGATCGAAGCCAAAGACATGGTGAAAGCCACCGAAGGGCAGCCGGCCGATGCGTTCGAAGAGGCGATCGGGGCGGAGATCTCGAAAGCACTGACCGAGTTCCCGCTTGTCATTGTCGACGACCTCCTCTTGTGGGTCGCGCCTGCGTCCAACGCCTCGACCCGGCCGGGGTTCGTGCGGACGATTTTGCGGCGGCTGGTGATGCAGGCCGTTTCCGAGGGAAAGCGCCTGGTGATGGTGGGTGCGCCGCTCGAGGCATGGGAAACGGCACAGGGCCGCTTCAGCAATCTCGCTGCGATCGTCAACATGCCGGGTTTCGGGCGTGCCGACTATGAAGTAATCGCCGCCAACGTGGTGCGCCCGGACCAGATCACAGAGGTCGATTTCGGCCTGCTGTTCCGGTATGCGTCGCACTTGCAGGGCTACCAGTTGCGACTCGCCTTCAGCCTGCTTGCTGGTGAGGCCAGCATCACCACGGCCCAGGTCATCGATTGCCTGGCTCGCCACGTCACGGCATCCAATACCCGCGTGGATGACGTCGAATCGATTTCCTTTTCCCAGTTGCCAGGGCACGAAGAGATCATCAAGGCGCTTCAGACGCACATTCTGATGCCGATGGAAAACCAGCAACTGGCAGAGAAGATGGGCCTGCGGCCGAAGCGTGGCGTGCTTTTGTACGGCCCGCCCGGCACCGGCAAGACGAGCATCGGCCGCGCGTTGGCACACCAGATGAAGGGCAAGTTCTTCCTGATCGACGGCTCCTTCGTCAGCGAACCCCCCGCCGCCTTCTTCGGAAAGCTTCAACAAGTCATCAAGGAGGCGAAGGAAAACGCGCCGTCCGTGCTCTTCATCGACGATGCCGACGTGCTGTTCCGCATCGAGCACATCGCCGGCTTGTCGCGCTATCTGCTGACGCTGCTCGACGGCCTGGAAAGTCGGACCTCGAGCGAGGTCTGCGTGATGATGACCGCGATGGACGTGCGACCGATCCCGGAGGCACTGCTGCGATCCGGCCGCGTCGAGCTCTGGCTCGAGACCAAGGTGCCGAACGCCGTCAACCGTGCCCGGATCCTGCACCGCTGGATGGGGACGGACCTTCCGGACGTGGGCACTCTCGACACCGAGGCGCTCGCCGAGATGACCGAGGGGTTCACGCCCGCCGACCTGCGCCGCCTGGTTGGCGACGCGAAAACGCTCTACGCTTCCGACGTCGTCAGCGAAGTTCCGGCGAAGGACGCAGCGGCCTATCTCGAGGCTGCGGTGATGGAGATCGTGGCGGTGCGCAACCGCATGGCGGACAGCCTCGGAGACGAGCGCTTGCGTCTCAAGGGAGGAAAGTATCCGCACAACACCATGGCAGGTCAGTGTGGCTGGTAAGCCGTCTGCTGGGGTGATCGGCGTCACGCATTCCGCACCGACGGGCGGGGGCGGCGCTCCGGAACCGGTGATCCCACGCATCGCATTCGACCGGTTCGAGCTGGCCAACGGGCTCACCGTGATCGTGCACGAGGACCGACGCGAGCCGCGGGTCTACGTCGGCATGAACTATCGGGTGGGATCGAAGGACGAGCAGGCCGGCGTCAACACCGGATTCGCCCACCTGTTCGAGCACTTGATGTTCGGTGGCAGCGAACAGCTGCCCGGGCCCTACGTCGCCCGCATGAAGAAGGCGGGCGCGCTCGACGTCAACGGCATGACGTCTCACGACTCGACGGTGTTCTACCAGCTGGTTTTCAGCGGGATGCTCGAGTTCACCCTGTTCGCGGAGGCGGACAGGATGGCCAACGTCGGCGGGCAGCTGCGCCAGGAGGTGCTGGACCAACAAAGACAGATCGTGCTGATGGAAAAGCGCCAGCGCGAAGGCGAAGCGCTGGGCCGGTTGCCCGATTCCGTCTCTCGCGGGCTGTATGCGGTCGGACACCCTTATCGCCATCCGGTCGTCGGCGAGGAGATCGACCTGCGCGCTGCGACCCTCGAAGCCGCGCACGCCTGGAGTGCGCGCTACTACACGCCGTCGAATGCAGTGCTGGTGCTCGTGGGCGACGTGGGCGTCGACCAGGCGCGGGACATGGTGGCACGACAGTTCGGCCACATACCGCCGGGGCCCCCGCTGCTGCGTCCCAGCCGCTGGGTGCAACGTTCCGCCGCGGCCCGGCGTGACGTGCTCGAGGATCCCCTCGTGAGCGAACCCATGCTGCATGTGGCCTGGTCGACCGCCGACGTTGCGGACCCCGAGTCGGAGCTGGTCGGCCTGGCCGTCAGCGTCCTGACGGAGGGCCGGCCATCGCTGTTGGCGAAGGAACTGGTCCGCGACGGCGGGCCGGTGCGCGACGTGTCGGTGCAACTGCTGAGCGAGCGCTTGTGCGGGCAGGTCGGCGTCATGCTCCGACTGGCGCCGGACGCCGACATGGTGACCGTGGAGCAGGATCTTCGGTCGGCCCTGCAACGACTGTTCGCAACCCCCCCGGGCGCCGAGCCATTGAATCGGCTCTGCCAGCAACAGTTGCAGGGTTTGAACCGCGCCTTCGAATCCCTGCAGGGCAAGGCCGACGTGCTGACCAGGGGCCAATTGGTGTGGGACGATCCCGCGGCCTATGAGCAGGCGGCGCGCCGCTGGTCGCGCGGCGTGCAGCCTGAAGCGGTCCGGCAAGCGGCCGTGCAATGTTTCGGCGCCGAGCCGCACGTGCTGCGTATCGTGCCGCGCAGCCATCCCCGCTTTGTCGCCGGCTCGTCCGCCCCCACCGGGGTGCCCGACATCTCGGCAGCGGGAAGCACGCCGCCGCAGTTGCACGCCACGCGCTTCAGCGTGGGTCCTGGCGTTCCTGCCTGGCATGCGAAGAGCCCCGATCCGGAGCGCTTCGCGATGAGACTCCTGATCGACCGCGGGCTCGCGGATCTGCCCCGGTCGGAGCGTCCGCTCGCGATGCTGTTGACGAAGCTGACGAGGATGGGGCTCGGCGGGCGCAGCGCCAACGAGCAAGAGGTCTGGCTCGCCCGTGCCGGGCTGCACCTGCAATGCTGGTGCGACGGCGGGGCATTCAGTGTGCAACTGGGCGGGGCGATCGCTGCCTTGCCTCAGGCCGTCGAGCTGTTGACCGACATCGTCGGGTGGTCCAGCGCCGACCGTTCGTTGCAAGACGAGGGTTTCTCGTACGAGCGTCAGCAAGGCATCCAGCTCGCGCAGTCACATCGCTCGGATCCGATCGGGCTCGCGGCGTCGCGTCCGCAAGTGGCGCTGCTCGCCAAGGCGGATTCACTTCACCTGGATCCGGAGGAAGTCGTGACGGCCCTGGTTGCCGCGACCTTGGATGAAGCGCGTGCGGTGCACCGCAAGCTGTTCGACCCGCGTTGCGCGAGTTTGATCGTGGTCGGCAACGTGACCACCGGCAGTCTGCTGCAGCGGCTCGACCAGGGTTGGAAGGCCTGGAAGTCGCCAACGGAATCCGTGCTGCGGCGAGTGGATGCCGCACCCATGGCCTCATCGCACGAGTCGGCGCCCCCGGTGGCGCTGGTCGAAGCGGGTCAGGCCGGTCAGACCTGGCTGTTCGGCGCCTGCGCGTTTGCGCCCTTCGATCCGGGCGAAGGCTGGGCCCTGGATGCGCTCGTGCATCTCGTCGGGGGCGACCTGCAATCCAGGCTGTCGCGTCGGTTGCGCGACGAGCTGCACTTGACGTACGGCATCCGCGCTGGCGTTGCCGAGACAGGGCACCGCCTCGCGGCGCGGCTGTTGACGTTTCAATCGGCGCTCGACCCGGTGCAGGCGGTCGCTGGCCTGATTGAAATTCGGCGGCTGCTGACGGAGGTCTGCACAAGCGATCCTCCGTCCGAAGAAGAAGTCGATGCCTTCCGTCGCGACATGACACTGCGTCTGCCCAGTTTCGCTCGGGACCCGGCGGAGTTGTGCGGTGCACTGGCGTTCCAGCATCACTGGGGTCTGGACGGCACCTACTGGGTGCAGCGAGCGAACGAACTGCAACGACTGTCCACTGCCGACGTGCAGGCGGCCGCGCGCGCCTTGCTGGCGCCGGGCAACTTTCGATGGGCGCTGGCGGGCGACGCGGCGGTGCTTCGGGCCCAGCTGGAAGAGCGTGGCTTCCCGGTGCAGGTGCATGCTTGTCCATCCGCTGAAACGGCGGGCGCACCCTCTGTGCGAGAACCCACTTCCACCATCGATGGGTGACGATGAATCCGATTCAGCCCGATCCGCCCGCGGAAGCGCCTCACGCTTCGCAGACTCACTCGCATGTGCGGGTCGATCCGCGCAGCTACAGCATCGACCGGCTGTTTTTCATGCGCCTCTTCGCGCTGTCGCGGCCGTATTGGCTCCGGGCCGGCGCGGGAAAGCCCTGGGCAGGGCTGGCCCTGTTGTTGTCGTTCGGCGCGGCCATGACACTGTTTGCCGGCTACATCTCCAGCGTCTACGCGGACCGAACGAACGCACTGGTCGCCAAGGACGTCCCGCGCTTCTGGTCCATCTGGATCACGCTGACCGCGGTCAGCGTCGGAACGTGGGCATTCAGCCAGGCGCAGGAGTTCCTGGGAGCATGGCTCAACCTTGACTGGCGCCGCTGGCTCACGAGCCATCTCATCGACGAGTACCTGCAGCACCGAACTTACTATGAGATCACCGTCGATCGGGAAATCGACAATCCGGATCAGCGCATCCAGGAACAGGTCGCTCCCTTCTGCCAAACGATGAGCAGCATGCCGCAAAGGCTCCTGACGAGCGGTGCTTCCATCGCCGTCCAGTTCTGGGTGCTTTGGGGCATCTCGACCGGCATGCTCATCGGCACGGTGGTGTATCTGGTCTGCAGTTCGGTGCTGACCTATTTCGTTTTCAAGCCGACGATCCGCCAGCAGTGGGACTCGACGGTGGCCGAGGCCGACCTTCGCTATGGCCTTTTGCACGTGCGCGACAACGCCGAGACGGTTGCGTTCTACCGCGGCGAACGAGCAGAGCAGGATCACTTGCTGCAGCGCCTGGGCACGGCGATCAGGGCGCAGATGCGCATCCTGGTTTATCGCATCAAGATGAGCGGGATTCTGCAGGCCTCGGGGTTGGTGTGGGGCGCGATGCCGATGTTTTTGATCGTGCCGCTGTACTTCGAGGGTCGCATTGCGTACGGCAGCATCGAGCAGGGAATCATTGCCGCCTCGTTGTTGCTGCAAAGCCTGTCGGTGCTGACGAACTTCATTCCCGAACTGAGCAGCGCAGTGCCGATGGTGGTTCGCCTCGCGGAGATCCAGGAGAAGTTCCAGGCCCTGAGCAAAACGCGGGGAGAGGGCTCCCGCTCGAGTCGATTGGAGCTGACGACCGGCCCGGTGGTCGCGCTGGACCGGGTGTCCGTGCAGACGCCGGGTGGAGAGCTGCAACTGGTTCGCGACCTGACGGTTCAAGTGGCACCGGGAGAGCACCTGGTGATCATCGGTCAGACGGGTGTCGGCAAGAGCTCGCTGCTGCGTGTGATGGCCGGCTTGTGGACGCGCGGCAGCGGTCGGCTTCAGATGCCGCCGCCAGACCAGATGTTGTTCCTTCCGCAACGGCCTTACATGGTACTGGGCAACCTTCGCTCGCAACTGCTGTACCCGGTGACCCCCCTCAATCCTCCTGACAACGCGCAATTGCAGGCCGTCCTCGAGCGGGTGAACCTGCACGCGCTTGCCGAGCGACACGGCGGCTTCGACGCAGAGCAGGACTGGGAACGCGTGCTCTCGCTTGGCGAGCAGCAGCGCATTGCCTTCGCCCGGGTCTTGATTGCCCGGCCTCGCTATGTATTCCTCGACGAAGCCACGAGCGCCGTCGACATCCAGACCGAAGCAGCGCTCTACGCCATGCTGCGACGCTCCGGAACGACTTTCATCAGTGTCGGCCACCGGCCGTCGTTGTTCGCGTTTCATTCGAAGGCGCTGAGGCTGCTGCCCGACGGCAAATGGGAAATTCTTCCCGCCGACGGTGCTGACGGTGAAGAAGCTCACACGTCGGTGCCCCCGGCCTCGACGCTGCGCCAGGCGGAACTTGTCGAATTCAATCTGTTTGAGGAGAAGCGCGATGAATGACCGTTGGACCCCGACCCGGACTGGCCGGATGGCGCACAAAGCGCGTGGCGCGCTGTGGGGGCTGCTGGCCTGCGCAACCATCGGTTCGCCGTCCGCGGCGTCCGCGGCCGGCCTCGTGCCGACCGTGTCTTCCGATTTGGCGCGGATCGTCGGCGACTCCACGCTCCTGGTGCAGTTGGTGATGATCGTGTTGCTGGGCGCGTCGATCACGTCTTGGGCCATCTTGTTCGTGAAGTTGCGTGATCTGGCAACGGCGCGGCGGCCGTTGCGCCGGGCGAGTGACAAGATCAAGGTCGCGATCACCCGCCACGAGATTTCCCCCGTGGCGCGCGAAAGCTTCCCCGTCTCCTGCATGCTGGACGCCGTGGAAGCGGAATGGAGCCGCTCGGACGCTTTGTTGCGAACGGGCTATCTCGAGGGCTTGAAAGAGCGAGCTGCCGCGCAACTGATGCAGATCGAACAAGACTTCGGCGACAGGATGGGGCAGGGGCTTCAGGTCTTGGCGACGGTGTCTTCCGTGGCGCCGTTCGTCGGCCTGTTCGGGACGGTCTTCGGAATCATGCACAGCTTCCTGGGCATCGCTGCAGCCCACTCGACGAGCCTCGCCGTTGTCGCGCCTGGCATTGCCGAAGCATTGCTCGCCACCGGTGTCGGCTTGGCTGCCGCCATACCTGCCACGCTGATGTACAACGCGCTGGGGCGGCGGATATTGATTTATCGCGCGGAGCTGTCGGCTTGCGCGACCACGCTCATGTGCATCGTGAGCCGCGATCTCGACAGCGTCGGTGCAGGAGCCCTTTGCAAGCCGACCGCGGTGACGAAAACGCCGCTGGTAGGGGTTCTGAGCGTGGGAGGCTGACATGCACGGGTTTCACACCGTGGGCCGGGTCGCTGCCCGTGAGCACGAGCCAAAAAGCGAAATCAACGTCACCCCGTTCATCGACGTGGTGCTCGTACTGCTCATCGTGTTCATGGTGGCAGCGCCTCTGTCGACCGTCAGCGTGCCCCTGGAGTTGCCCAATTCGCAGGCGCAAGCGACACCCGCGCCCGAAAAGCCCGTGGTCGTGAGCATCCAGGCGGACCTTTCCTTGCACGTGAACGATCAGGCGATCGGGCCGGCCAAGCTGGCCGATGCACTGCGTGCGAACGGGGCTTTGCCCGACAGCCGGATCCTGCTGCGCGCCGACAAGCACGTTGCCTACGGCGACCTCATGTCGGTGCTCGATGGCTTGCGCAGAGGGGGCTTCGCCAAGGTGGCGCTCATTGGACTCGAAGCGAATCACTGACATGCACGAGGCCGGGTCGACAGGCTCCCAGGCGCAGCGTTCCCGCTGGCTGACCGCCACGCTCGCCGCGGTGGTGCTGCACCTGGCCATCGCCGCGCCGTGCCTGTTGTCGATGTCCTCCGAGGTGAAGCCGGCTCCGGCGGATGCACCGCTGGCCATCGAACTGGCCACGCTCGAGGCGGCGCCGCCGATTCCTCCGCATCAGCGGCCCATCGATGTCACGCCTCAGCACGCGGTTTCGCGACCGCCGCCGCCCGCTGCACACACTCCTCCGGTCACCACCAAGGAACCCGTGAACAAAGCGGTGGCGCCGGTGGTGCAGGTGCCCCCGCCACCACCGTCCGAAGAACGCCCGCCGATCTCGACGGAAAGCGCCGCCGCGACCGTTTCGCCCCCGAGCGAAGCCAAACAAGCCGCCGCGCCCGTGCTCGGCCATGCCGACAGCCCCGTCATGACGGCGCAGCAGAGCTGGGAGTCAGAGGTGTTGACAAAACTCGATCGCTTCAAGCGCTATCCGCAGTCCGCACGCTGGCAAGGCCAGGAAGACACGGTTTACCTGCGCTTGACCATCGCACGCGACGGTACGGTGCGGTCGGCCTCCGTGGGACAGAGCCAAGGGTTCACGGCGCTGGACGAAGAAGCGATTGAAATGGTTGGCCGCGCATCCCCTCTGCCAGCCCCTCCCCCGAGTGTCGAGGGGTCGAGTGTCATGCTCACCATCCCGGTCGAGTTCTACATCGGCCGTCACTGAACGCGCACGAACGAGCCCGCTCCGGGCACCTCCGACCGGGGACGCTCCCCAGGCGGTGCGTTCAAGTTCACCCGTTTGCAGTTTGAGCAGGGGCGGCCGTCGACGGCAAGCCCTTGGCGTCTTTGGCCTCGACGTACCTCGTCGGATCGAGGCCGCCGCCGCTGGCTTGTCCGTGCGCTACCATGGAACGCGGCCCCCTGGCGAAGGCCGGAATCGGGTGGTTTTCAAACCTGGATGTCATCAGTGCCGGACTCGCGAAAGTTCTCGAGGAGCGCGGCAATAGCCCGCGGCATTCAGTCGGAGTCGGGAGAGCCTGTGAGCCACGTTTCCCAGCTTCGTGAATGGACATCTTCATGGTCGACTCGCTTTCCCATCCGCAGCTTGAACTTCTGCTCGAGATGGCCAGTGCAGAAGATGCGGTCTCGTTCTGGGCGCTGGCGTGCGAGCTGCTGAGCAGCGTGACTCCGTTCCGTTTGGCTGTCGTTTATTCGAAGGAATCAGCGATATTGCTCAAACCCGACACTCGCGGCGTTTTCAAAGTGGTGGCCGGCAGCAATTCGGCTGCGCTGGACTTGCGGGTCGGCAGCGTCTACAACTACATCAACCGGATACTGGCGCCGACCGTCAAGTTGATCGAGGTCGACGCTCTGCGCCGTGCCCCCCAGCACGGTCATCCGTTCCTGAGCGTCGATCGCTGCGATGAACTCATCACGTTGGTATTCATGGTCGGCACCTGGGTGTGCGCCGACATTGCGCTGTATCGCAACGCGACGGACCGTTCAGCGGCACCCAGGCCGGTCGAGCAGCTCGATCGTGTCTACGAAGCGGTGAAGCGTCGGGTCCTTCAGCACTGGCGGACGACCCAGCGCGAAGCGCTTGAGACCGGGATCACCGACTTTCTGCGCGAATTGCCGATTGGCTTGGCGTTCTTTTCCTGGGAACTGGATTTGTTGTACGCGAACGATGAGGCTTATCGGCAAAGCCACGTCTGGAACAGCGCGCCCGATGCCCGACCGATCAAACGTGCCGAACTTCGCGACGTCTTCAAAATTGCGCCGGAGATCCACCGAGCGTGGGAGACGCTCCGTTACGAGCGCGCGCTGAGTCTGGCGCGACTCGAGCCGATGGAGCGCACGCAGTTGTCCGTGTTGCACCCGCGCGTACCGAACTTGAAGGCGGTGGTGGGCATCACGATGGATCAGGCCCGTCCACTGCGCACGCCGAACTTCGTGGTTCGGTTTTCAGCGGTCGCGGTGGGTGCCGGCGTCGACGCCTTCGAGCTCACAACCACGCAACTATCCGTCCTGGCCGAGCTGACACCGGCAGAGCGTGCCGTCGCAGTCCTTGCCATGCGAGGCCTCGACAATCAAACCATCGCCGCGCAACTCCATCGCGAGGTCAGCACCGTCAAAGACCACCTCACGCGAATCTACGCGAAGCTCGGACTCAAGAGCCGGGCGCAGCTGGCAAGTCTGAAAGGCTCGGTCTGAAAATGGGTCGACGACAGAATAAATGTGAGCCCGAAGTTGCCCGCTTTTCGCAGACACCTCCTCTTTTGGAAGAAGGAGTCCAGCGATGCCCGAGACCGAGCCGCCGTAAGCGGCGTGTTTTGTCGCCAGCTGGCGGAGTTGGCGATGGCAGGCCGCAGGCCGGCGGAGCTGTCGAGTGTGTGTGTGACTGCGGCGAACATACCATCATCGACCGGGTGGCGCGAGCCGCCGACGAGAGCGGCCAGGGCGCGCTGACGACGTAGCGGCCGATCGCTCCCATCGTCAGTTTGGAGTCGGAGTTCTTCCGATTTTGCGGACATTTTCTCAACGAAAGAGAGGAGTTCGACATGCCCACAACCAAGTCCCCCGTGGGATGTAAAGAACCCCGCGACTGAAGCGCACTCGACAGCCGGCTTGTCCACCGCGTCAATAAATTGGCACCGGCCGAATCCGCCGCGACGGGTCGTCGTATTTCCACTGGATGGGCCTTGGATTTTTGGTGTGCGCGTGGATATAGCGCATCAACTTTCTGCTGAGGTGCTCCACCGAAGTGAAGGTGCCCCGGGTGATCACGTCGCGCTGAATGCGCGATAACCACTTCTCGACCTGGTGCAGCCAAGAAGATCCAGCGCCTGGATCGCGGTCTCCTCATCGACGCAGAACACGACGGCGTGAGCCGGGGATTGAGGTACAGGCCAATCACGTCGGCTGCCTTCGTCTCGAAGTCCGGGTCGTTGGAGACCATGTGCCGTTCCAACCGCTGCGGCCGACGGCCGTGTTTGCGCCAGACGCGCTGCACGGCGGAAACCGACACGTCGCCGAGCTCGGCCGCCCGCTTGTAGCTGCTCCAGTGCGTCGAGCCGTCACTCGGCTTGCGCTTGAGCGTGTAGCTCAGCACCCGTGCCTCGAGCTTGGCCGGCGTCGCTTCGGCTCACGCCCCGGGGTGCCGGGCGTACATCCCCGCCCCGAAACGGCCGCGTTCTGGGACGCTGCGACTTCAACAGCTCGCGCGCTCCGTCTCGCGCGGCGCCATGCCGAAGCGTGCACGGTAGCGCGCCGAAAAATGCGCCTGGTTACTGAATCCGCATGCGAAGGCAACTTGACCAATATGGATTCGTTCGTCCCCCCTGCGCAGCAGCCTGCGAGCCTCGACAAGCCGCGTCTCCATCAGTGCGCGTCCGAAACTCGCTCCCTTGATCTGGAACACCTTGTGGAGGTAGCGCACCGAGATGCGGTGGGCCTGCGCCACACGCTCCGGCGTCAGGTCGGGGTCGCGCAGATGGCGATCGAGGTAGGCCGACAGCCGCTCGAACATGACTTCCGCCAGCGGCTGGCGCGTCAACTCGAGGTTGCTGCTCCCGTTGTCGAGATCGAGCATCAAGCAGGTCAGGTCGAGCACCGCGTCCTGCAGGCGCAGGGAGTCGGCCGAGGCCTGCAGTTGCAGCAGTTGCTCGCCCAGGCGGCTGACGACCGGCGCGAGCGCGGCGTTGGCGACGCCGCTACGTGCGCAGCGCCCGTCCATGCGCGGCAGGCGCGCGCGCAGCACGTCGCAGGGGATCTTCAGCGTGATGTTCTCCGATTCGTCGGGAACGGTCACGGTGTAGCCTTCGCCTGAGTTCAGGATCACGACATCGCCCGGCTCCACCACACCGGTCTTGCCAAGTTGTTCGAACTGCATCGGCTCATGGGTCGGAAAGAGGAAGACGAAGTTTTCCGAGCCATCGATCTGGGCCGCCTCTTTATAACGCACGACGCGTTGCGCATCGGCCTTGAAGCTGGAGACGCCGATGGATTGGAACTGGGCCTCTCGCAGTTCGCCGCGAATGCGCTCTTTGTTCTTGGCCACGATGTCCAGGCGGTAGTACACCGTGGACATGAACTGCCGCCACGCCTCCAGGCTGTCGACCGACGGCAATCCCTGCGTGGTATATGTCTGAGTCGAGTTCATCGCCGGCTCCCGCCACGCTGCTCAGGGCAGCGGTCGGAGGGAATAGCTGCAATTTTTGCGCCAAGCGCAACAACGGGTTGCGAGTCAGCGCCACTGCTTTTCTTCGGCGGTCCAGGCCCAGCCCGGCAGGCGACCCGGGCGACTGAAGGCATCCACGATGTTGGCGAGCAGGCGCGAGATGTTGTTGTCGAAGTTGTTGACCGGCAAAGACTGGCCGAAGGCGATCGACCCACTCGAGAACACCGCCCCGCTCTCGGGCGCCGTGAAGTACACCATGTCGGCGCGAATGCGGTAATCGTGCGAACCGGACAGGCCGGGATACGGGTAGTGCACCTCTTCGGTGACCGTCATGTAGTTGTCGCTGTGACCGCCGGACGATGCGACGATCAGCGCGTGCGGCGGCGTGCCCAGCGTCAGGTCGTAGCGGTCGATCTCCAGCCCGCCGGCCGCGCCCTGTGCCAGGCCGAAGTTTCCCAGGATCTCGCCCTTGATGCCCTCGAACATCCAGGCCGCGCGGCGGTGCCAGCCGTCGGGCATGCGTCGGTACGGCCGGGCCGAGTCGAAGCCCTCGGAGATGAAGCCCACGCCGGTCAGCTTCTGCGGCGGGCGGCCCAGGTCCTTCCACAGGCCGCTCTTCTGGCCGGTGGTCGCCAGGTAGTACTCGCCGGGGCGGGCCTGCCAGGCGCGCATGCCGGAGTTGAGCTTGCGCACCTCCATGCACCACGGCTCCTCGGCGCGCATCGCGACGTTCCAGTAATAGCCGTTGCCGCCCATGTAGATCAGGCGGCCGCCGCCCGCGACGTAGTCTTCGGTGGCGTCGAGCATGGCTTCGGACACGTACTCCGGGTGCGTGCCGGTCAACACCACGCGATAAGGGCTCAGCGCTGCGACACCTTCGCGGTCCAGGTCCTCGTCGGTCAGCAGCTCGTAGCCCTCGTTTCGCTGTTCGAGCCACGCGATGATCGACAGGTCGGCCGGGAACTGCCAGGTCACGCCCATCGACGAGATGCGCGCCTTCGGCCGCATGTTGAGGATCGGCCGGCGGTACGAGCTGTAGCACACGCCGGCACCATCGGCATGGCTGTCGTAGACCGACATGCCGAAGCCGTCGGTCTGGTAGAGCTCGATGTCCTGCTCCGAGACGATCGGCGACTGGCCGGTCAGCGGCTGCATGATCTCGGCGTCGAAGCTCAGCCGTTCGTTCGCGTAGGCGAGGTAGCTGCAGGTTGGCACCAGAAACGCGACCGAGGCGCGTGGCACCCGCGGCCGCACGAAGAACACGATGTATTCCTCGCGCAGGCCCCTGCCGTCGCCCACCCGCAGGCGCACCGCGTAGGCGCCGCTGCGCAGCTCCGGCACCACGACCGCGCGTGTTTTCTGCCATCGGCAATCGATCAGTGCGTCGGCATGGAATTCGATGCCGCCGTATTCGTGCGGCGCGAGGCGGAAGCAGTCGTTGCGGCCGTTCCAGTTGAAGCCGGTCTGCGCGCGCACCGGGCGGTTGACGCCGCGCGCATGCAAGCTGTGCGGGCCGGTATCCATCACCTCGTCACCAATGCCGCGGTCGGTGTAGCCGAGCGAGGTGTCCCAGTGGGCGACCAGGCGCGCGGCCGGCGGTCTGCCGCTGTCGCGATAGGCGTCGAGCTGGGCCCGACTGAGCACGGCGTCGAACACGGCCGGTCGGTCCAGCTTGCCGTTGAAGCACTGGGTGAAGAAGTGGCCGCGCAGCGCGTGGTGGTCGCGTGCGGCGCCGAGTGCGAACGGCAGGTTCTCCGGGTGGGTGGGTTTGAAGCGCAGCGTCTCGCGCACATGCGAGCGGAAGTCGACGCCCGCGACCTTGCCCAGCAGGCTGTTGTAGCGGTTTGCCGCGCTCTCCTGGTAGAGCGTCGCGACGCCGGTCGTCGCATCGAAGCTGGCGGCGACGAAGTACCACTGGTTCTTGAGCACCGGTACTTCGGCGTCCAGATAGTCCACCTCCTTGCCGTCGCCGTAGCCGAACTCCAGCAGCCCCCCGGGGTTCAGCCACAGGCCGTAGCCTTGGTTGGTGTAGGCGTCCCAGCGGCCCATCAAGCACTGGCGATGGCCCTCGCCGGGCAGGTTCGGGTGAATGAAGGTGCACAGTGTGAAACTGCCGTTCAATGCAAGGCGGCGCTGCGGATCGTCCACCGTCAGGAACGAGCCGACCTGCGTGAACTGGCGTTGCACCGACCAACTGCCGTTGAAGTCGGCATCGAGCTCCTGCTCGATGTAGCCCGGGCCGTCGGGGTGCACGTCGCCGTGGATCAACCGCACCAACTGCGCCTGTGCCTCGTGGGTGCCGTCGGCATGCACGAAGAACTCGATGTCGTCGCCTGGCTTGACGGAGATCTTGTCCGCATAGCCGAATAGCTTCAGTTCTGCCATGGGCGTCAGGATTCCATCAGGTCCTGCAGGCGGCGCAGGAACAAGGCGTGGTAGGCCGCGTCGGCGGTCGTGTAGGTGCGTTCTTCGACCAGCCGCGGCGCGGTGCCGCGGTGGCCCGACATCGCGACGAGGCGGTAGGCCTTGAAGGGCTCGAGCGCATGGATCGCGTACTTGTCGACCTGGCCCTGGCGGCGGAAATAGATCAACAGCCGTTCCAGCGCTTCGCTGTGCTGACCGAGCGGGCGCGTGCGGTGTTCTTCGACGACCTCGGGCGTGACCAGCTGCTTGAGGAAGTCGCGCTGCATCTTGTCGAAGCGCCGGTAGAACACGAGGTCCTTGTTGGCCACCTCAGTCGCTTCTTCGGGGAGCATCTCGCCGCCTTTCTCCGCGCGGGTCGCGCGGTGTTCGCTCTTCTTCTTGTTGCGCCACGCGCGGAACTGCGACTTGACGCCGAACAGCCCGCCGCGCAGGAACAGCACGACCAGCAACATGATGGTTCCGATCAGCACGTAGCGCGCCGGCCCCCAGTCGATCAACACCCGGTCGATGAAGACCACGATCGCGGTGCCGATCACCGCCCCCTCCGAGCGCCCGATGCCGCCGATCACCAGCATCGCCAGCGACAGCAACAAGGTGTCGAACGAGAACAGGTTCGGCGATGCGCCGCCGAAGTGGGTGGCATAGAAGCCGCCGATCACGCCCAGCGCGGTCGACGAGACCAGGAACACGGTCACGCGGGCGCGCCTGAAGTCGACGCCGCAGGCTTGCGCGAACGCCTCCTTCTTCTCGGGGGCCATGCGCAGCACCCGGCCCAGGCGTTTGCCGTTCACGAAGCGGTAGACGCCGAGCGCCGCCAGCATCAGCCCGATCGCCGCGTAGTAGCCCAGCACCAGCTGGCTCTGCTGCGAGAGCGAGTCCGACAGGTAGGTCGGCGCGCCGTAGAGCCCGCCGGTGGCCGACCCCAGCTGGCGCGACTGCACCACGTACACGCGGCCGAGCTCGACGACGCCCAGCGTCAGCAGCGCGTAGTAGAAGCCGTCCAGCCGCACCGCCGGCAAGGCGATCAGCACGCCGAAAGCCAGACCGAACGCGCCGCCCAGTGGCCACATCGCCCACCACGGCAAGCCGAACTGGATTGCGACATAGGCCGACCCATACGCCGCGCCGCCGACCACCGCGTAGCTGGCAAGCGAGAAGATCCCGGCCGTGCCGACGATCAGCATCCAGCACAGGTTGACGGCCGCGTAGATGCCGAACAGCGCTGCCGCAGTGAGCACCGTGTTCCATTGCGCCTCCGGGGCAAGCAGCGGCAGCAACAGCAGCGCCACCGCGCCGAAGGTCCACCAGATCGGGCGCTTGTCGACGATGGTCTTCTCGCGCCGCATCGTCTTCGGGTTGTACTCGCCGGCGATGTTGAGCACGCGCCGCCGCGTCGGCCAGTAGCGCAGGCGCGACCACAACCGCGCACCGTGGCCCGGCCACTTGATGTAGTAGCGCAGCCGGCCGACCTTGTGCATCGTCGGCTTGAAGCGCGTCGTCTCGTTCCATGTCTGCTGCGGCGACACGTAGGGTCCGACCGGCACCGGTGCCGATGGCGTTTCAGGCACGAAGCCGCACAGCGGATCGATCCAGGGGCGGCGCGGCGCTGGCGCCTCGGCCCGTGCGTCCGGCAAGAGCTTGTCGTTCATGCTTCCCTCGCTCGATCGAGGATGCCGGCAATGCCGCGCGGGCGGATCAGCAGGATCAGGATGATCAACAGAAACTGCGTGATGAGCACGTACTGCCCACCGAGCAGTGCCGAGGTCAACGCCTCGTTCAGGCCGAGCACCATCGCGCCGATCACCGCCCCCGGCACGCTGCCGAGGCCGCCGCACAGCGCGATGCTCAGGCCCTTGATCATCGGTGTCACGCCGCTGAACGGTGAGACGTAGTAGGTCTGTGCCAGCAGCACCGCCGCCAGGCCGCACAGCGCGCCGGTCAGCGCCATCACGAACAGGCCGGTCTGGCGCACGCCGATGCCGACGATGGAGGCCGCGTGCGGGTTCATCATCATCGCGCGGATCTCCAGGCCGCGGCGGCTGGAGCGCATCCAAAGCAGCACCAGCGTCAGCAGCACGATGGCTGACAGCGAGGCGCCGAGCTTGTCGGCCGTCAGCACCAACCCGAGCAGCGTGACGTCGGGCCAGCTGGCGAACAGCGCCGGCAGCGCCTTGGTGCGAGGCCCGAAGTACCACAGCAGCGCCTGGTTGCCGACCAGGCTGATCGCAAGCGTTGCGATCATGCCTCGCAACGGAAAGTTGGGCTTGTCGTGGATCGGGATGAACGCGAGCGCGCACACCGCCAGCCCACCCAGCGCACCGAACAGGATGCCGGCACCCAGCACGATCGCCGGGTGCTCACCGAGCAGGTCGGCCGAGAACCACGCGCCATAGCCGGCCAGCGCGAAGATGAAGCCGTAGGCCATGTTGACCAGGCCCAGGCTCGACCACGTCAGCGACAGGCCGATCGCGAGCGTGCCGTACATGCAGGCGAGCGTGATCGCGTTGGAGAGAACGAAGCTCCAGTTCATGGTGCGCGGCGCTCCAGGGGGCGGGGCGAGAGCGCGGCGGCCTGCACCGAGGCCTCGCCCTTGAGCTTGCCTGCGTGCATGCCGATCACGCGATCGACGCGGCCTTCGAGCAGCGCCACGTTCTGCTCGGCGATCACCATCGCGGCAGCGCCGAGTTCGACCGCCATCAACGCGTCGACGACCGACTTGCCGATCTTCGGCGCCAGGCCCAGCGAGGGCTCGTCGACGAGGTACAGCTTGGCATCAGTCATCAGCCCGCGGCCGATCGACACCATGCGCCGCTCGCCACCCGACAGCCGGCCGACGGCGACTTTCATCAGCGGCGCCAGCGGCGGAAAGATGCGCAGGACCTTGGTTTTGCGCTGCGCGCGCTCGGACCAGGCGCGACGCGTGAACGCGCCGCTGTCCAGGTGCTCCTCGACGGTCAGGCCGTGGAAGATCTCGTCGCCCTGCGGGATCAGCGCCAGCCCGCGCCGCACCACGAGGTGGGTGTAACGACCGGCGCCCTGGCTGCGCGTGCGGCCGACCTCGTCGCCGTCGAGCTTGATCGAGCCGCGCTGCCAGCCCGTCAGCCCGGCGATCGCGAAGAACAGCGTCGACTTGCCATGGCCGTTGAGCCCGACGATGCCGACGCGCTCGCCGGCGTAGACGTTCAGGTCCAGATCGTGGATCACGCGCATCGGGCCCCACCCGGCCGACAGCCCGGTGACGCGGAGCACTTCAGCCGTCATGCTCCGGCCTCGTCATCGACGGCCATTTCGAAGTACGCCGCGCGCACCTTCGGGTTGACCAGCACGGACTGCAAATCGCCCTGCGCGACGACCTCGCCGGCGTCCATCACCATCACGCGGTCGGCGATGGTCTCGAGCAGCTCGATGCGGTGCTCCACGATGAGGACCGCCATGTTCAACTCCTTCGCAAGCACGCGCAGGATTTCGTCGAGCTCGTCGATCTCGGAGTTGATCAGCCCGGCGGCCGGCTCGTCCATCAGCAGCACCGTGGGCCGGCGCATCAGCAGGCATGCAAGCAACAGCTTGCGGCGCTCGAGCGTGTCCAGGCCCTCGGCCGGCCGGTGGCCGGGGACGTGAAAGCCCGCCAGGCCGGCGCCCCACTCGGCATCGTCCGGCGTCAGGCAGGGCTCGTAGGCCTGGCGCGCGGCCTTGAAGACTTCGGCCACCGTCAGCTCCTCCGGCACCAGCGGCGTCTGGAAGGTGCGGGCAATACCCAGCCGGGCCCGACTGTGCAACGGCAGCCGTGTCACATCGGCCTGTCGAAAGCGCACGCTGCCGGACTTCGGGAACAGGCGCCCCGACAAGACCTCGAACAGACTGGTCTTGCCGGCGCCGTTGGGCCCGATGATGCCGAGGACCTCACCGGGCGCAAGCTGCAGCGAGATGCCGCGAAGGATGTTGCGCCCGCCGAGGTCGAGGACGATGTCCGCGCACTCGAAGATGGGCTCTACCACCACGGTGCGGACCGCAGCGTGCTTTCTTTCAGCACACTCGGGTAGATGATCTTGTGCTGCCCGCCCTGCACCTGGAAGTACAGATGGGCCATCCCCTTCTCGAGGCTCGTGGCCGTGACCGGCTGGCCGTTGTCCGGGTAGTGCGCGCACTCCTGGAATGGGTTGTTCATGTCCATCGTGCCGCAGACGCCGCGGTACGGGTGGGTTCGGACCCAGTCGCAAACCGCCTTGAAATTGTTCGGATCGCCCACCGCCTGCCAGGCCTGCGCAAGGTACTTCGTGACGTCGTAGCCGTTGCCCGTGTAGCACAGGCCCATGATTCCCTTGAAGCGCTTCTTGTACTTCTCGCGGAACTCGTTGCCCTGCTTGTCGGCGTAAACACCGAGCACCGTACTCCAGACGAAACCTTCGGCGGCCTTGCCCGAGAGCTCGAGGAACTCGGGCTGCGACGGTCCGTACTGGAGATAGATCAGCGCCCCCTTCAGCGGGTCGGACTGGTATTGCTTGACGAAGGCCGCGTACTCGGCCGCGACCCAGTGGTCGATCATCACGGCACCGGCGCCGACCTTCTTGATCTCCTGGATCACCGGCCCCCAGTCCTGCACCGGGTACTGGATGTCGGTGACCTTCGCCAACGTGAAATCGGTCTTGGGCAGCGTCGCCTGCAGCGCCTTCGAGATCGTCTGGTTGTAGGCGATCTGCTCCTGCACGATGTGTACGCCGTTGTTCAGCGGCTTCCAGCCGCCCTGCTCGCGCATCTCCTTCAGGAATATCGGGAAGGTGTAGCCGTAGTGCACCTCCGAGGGGTCGGTCTGGAACAGGTGCGCGTACTTGTCGTGGTTCTTCGCGACCAGCTCGGTCAGGTTGCGCTGGGTCGCGCCCCACAGAAAGGGCGCGCGGTACTTCGCCGAGGCGTCCGCGGCCGGCACCGGCGTCAGCGAGAAGGCGCACGAAATGGCGTGCACCTTGGCGTCGATCAGCTTGTTGATCGCGACCTGGCCGCTCTCGGGCGACAGCGGGTCGATGTCGACCACCACCGCCTTCAGCGGCCGTCCCAGCACGCCGCCGGCGGCGTTGATTTCCTCCAGCGCGAGCGTCGTACCGTTCAGGTAGTCGGCGTGGTCGGCCACGCCGGCGCGGGCGGTTTGCGCCGTCGGCACGCCGATCAGGATGGGCGCACCCGACGCCGCCCTCGCGGTGTGGACGAATGGGCCGGAAAGCGCCGCGCCCAGCGTGCTCATCGACAGCGTCTTCAGCGCATCGCGCCGCGTTGTCCCGTGTGTCATCGCATCACTCCGAAGTGGTTCCAGCCGTGTGACCGTCGGTCCGCTGTGCGTGCGGCTCCGTGCTCTCACTGACGGTTAGCATGATGGGGAGTCGCGCTGGCGTCCTTTCTCGCAGAGCACTTCGTTTTCTCTGCCGGTGCACAAGCGGGTCATGACGCACCAGAACCAGGGACGTTTTTCGCGGCGCAAGTGCCGCCTCTCAGTGAGCGAGATTCGTGTCGTCGCGATATTCGCGTGCCCGAGCCACTCCTGCACCTTGTAAACCCCGTCGGCTGTGATCGCTTTGGCCAGCCCCTGGCCTCGACTGCGCAGCGCCAGGAAGAGGGTGCCTGTGGTCTCCAGCCCTCACCGTCGGCCGCGAGGAATCGACGATCAAGCCTCCCGCCGCCGGATGCAGCGGCACGCACCGCGTCTTGCTGCCCTTCCCCGTGCACGTCTTGCGCTAGCATCTGGGTCGGTAGCCGTCACCTGCCGTGCGCGCCCTCCTGGGGTATGACGAAGACGGCATTTTCTCGAGTTCGCCTTTCGTGTTTTTCTCACGGGCGGTCCGCCAAGCGCATGCCGGCTTTGACGCCCGAGGAGAAAAACGTGGACGCTGGACATCTCAAACTGCTGGGGGCGAGGGTGCGTGAACTGCTCGCCGAATGGGACATCAAGATCTCGCACGGGCAGGCGCTTGACCTCGTGGCGGCGCTGCCAGGGCTTCGCAACTGGCCGGAGGTCGTCGCTTTTCCCGAGCGGGTCACCGCGCGTGACATCGACCTTGACGCCACAAAGAGGCTCGGCCGCAGGATTGGGGCGCAATTCGGCGAGCGGTTGTTGCCGCACGTCGCCAGCAGTCTCGACGCCACCCGCCTGATGGATCGATTGGCTCCGTGGACTATTGTCGAACCCCGAAGTGAAGCGCAACGCGAGCGGCTGATTGTCACCTGCGGCGATTCGGCGCCGGGTGGCGTGCGCGCTGCCGGGATTGCGGACCGCGTGGTGAGAACCTCGCAGCAGCTCGTGTGGGGGCCCGTGCCGTTTCGGGACGATCCGGTGGAGTTTCTCGCGGCGAGGTTCGCCGCATGGGACTCGGACCTTGGCACGGCCGACCAGCCTGAAGACTGGGAGCGGGTCGCCGTCGCGCCGAAGGTTGATCGGCACCCGAGTTGGGAACACCAGCTCACCGCGTTCCACGAGTACGACCGCATTGAACTCTGGATCGATCCACAGCCGAACGCCCAGCTTCAATTGCTGCAATTGCTCGCCTGGCTGCACCGGCAGCCTGCGCTCGCGGAAAAGGTTTTCCTTATGCAGGCAGACGACCCGATCGGCGAATGCGGACCATTTGATATCCGAAGCCTGCGTCCGCGGGTCATGAAGGTCGGGCGGCGCGAGTTCGAGCTCGCCTCGCGCGCTTGGCACGCCTTCTGCGAGCCGACGCCGCAGTCTTGGTTTGAGCTGTTGTCTTCTGATCTAGAAGCTCTCCCACGCGCGCGCGCTACC